>PUNN01000191.1 GCA_003552605.1 Phycisphaeraceae bacterium | reverse complement strand
CGTGAGATGATCGCGATCCATGATGACTCCTTTCATCACAAGAACCAGAATGCCCTTTCGCCTTCCAAGGCGATGCCGCCATCCTAACACCCATACAACCCCTTTTCAGACAGGGCCTAGCGGTACCGAGCGGGTGATGTCGCGCTCCGCTACGGCACTGGGGGTGGTCCGGTACAGCGTGTGCAACCCGGTCGGCGCACCGTCGCATCACCGGCGGCGGAACCGCTCCCCCGGAACCCGATCGTAACTCTCTTATGAACCGGCGATTCCGTCCCCTTGCCCCTTCCCTGCGCAGGCTCAGCGGACCGCAGGGGCTGTAAAGGCAAGGTGGGGGGTAGTGTTGGCCGATCGTAGGGGCGGGTGTTATTGTTAGGTGTGCAAATGGCATGCCACGGCCGGCCAATGGGGCCGGCTCAGGGCCTGCCCGTTGAGACAGCGCGGCACGCCTCGGCGATGCCCCGCGACCGTGCGACCGTGTTAAGGATGGCCTGGCTGAATGAGGATCGAAACCGGACAACATCAGCGGCTCGAGCAGCGGATGAAGCTCACGCCGCGCATGATCCAGTCCATGGAGATCCTCCAGCTTCCCGCGCAGGCGCTCGAGGAGCGCATCGAGCAGGAACTGGCCACCAACCCGACCCTCGACCTGCGCGAGCCGGCCGGAGAGGAGGCGGATGAGAGTGAGGCTGAGGCCACGCAATCCCGCCGTGATGCCCACGAGGGTGAGCGGGAACTGGTCGTGCGGGATGGCTCGGATGATCAATCGCGTCGTGATGACTTCGAGCGTTTGAGCAACCTCACCGATGAGTACGCCGAGCAGTGGGCGGACAACACCTTCGAGGCTGAGCGCACCTGGACCACCTCGAGCCAGCGGCTGCCGCGGGACACGGGCGAACGCGATGGCAAGATGGATGCGATGGCCAACGCCGCCGCGCGGCCGCAAAGCCTCGCCGATCAGCTCATGGCGCAGTGGCACCAGGAGGATGTGCCCGACGACATCCGCCGCGCCGGCGACTTTCTCATCGGCTTCATCGACGATGATGGCTACCTGCGGACAGACCGCAAGACGCTGCTGTCGCAGGCGCCGCCGGGGATTACTGATGAGAAGCTCGATAAAGCCCTGCACGCCCTTCAGAGGGGGCTCGATCCGCCCGGCCTCGCGGCGCGCGACTTGCGCGAGTGTCTGCTGCTCCAGATCGATATGCGTATCGAATCCGAGCGTGAACTCGATGGCGACAACGAGCAGTTGCTTGAAGAGCTCGAGTTGCAACGCAAGATGGTCAGCGATCACCTCAAGGACATCGAGATCAACCGCCTGCCCCGGGTGGCTGAAGCGCTCGGTGTCAGTGTGGATGAGGTCAAGCGCGCCATCGTTAACCTGCGGCGTTATCACCCGCATCCGGGCCGCCTGCTCGTGCAGGACACGCCGCAGGTGGTCCGGCCGGATGTGATCGTCGAGTACGATGAGGTCGAAGACCGCTATGTCGCCTACCTTGCCAGGGACTATGTGCCGGGCCTGACCATCAACAGCGGCTACGAGCAGATGGCGCGGGATGGCAGTGTGGATGCCAAGACGCGCCAATTCGTCAACGAGAGCCTGCGCTCGGCCCGGTGGCTGATGGATGCGATCGAGCAGCGCAACAGCACGCTGCTCCGCGTGGTGAACGTGGTGATCGAGGCTCAGCGTGCGTTCTTCGACCAGGGGCCGCAATACCTGCGCCCGCTGCCGATGACTGCCGTGGCCGATCAGCTCGGTATCCACGTGGCCACGGTCAGCCGCGCCGTCAGTGAGAAATACATCCAGACGCCCCGGGGTATCTACCCGCTGCGGATGTTCTTTACCGGCGGGACGGAGACCGAGAGCGGTGAATCGGTAAGCTGGGCCGCGGTGCAGCACAAGCTCAAGCAGATCATCGACGCCGAGGACAAGTCCAAACCTCTGAATGATGATGAGCTTGTCGAGAAGCTCAAGGCCGAAGGCATCGAACTCGCCCGCCGCACCGTCGCCAAGTACCGCAAGCAGTTGCACATCCCCCCGGCCCGGCAACGCCGCGAGTATTGAACCAGGCCGGCCGCGCTACGACGGCGGTGTGGCTGCCGGGGCCCCTTGAACCAACGGTCTTGCGGAAGAGGAATGGGCGCTGTCGGCAGTGTGTTATGTGGCCTCACCATCAGGTGAGAGAACGCGGCTTCAGAATGAAGCTTCGTCCTCATCCTCATCCTCACCTTCGGCTGCATTGAACCCCTCCTCCGCCTCGGCTGCATCGCCTTCCTCGGGTTCGGTGGCTTGCAGTCCCTGCTTTTCATCGGGGATCAGTTCGCCAATGCGTTGCTGTGCCTGGTCGAGCACGCGTTTGCAGTGCTGAATCAGTTTCATTCCTTCCTGTGACTCGACGATCGCCTTCTCGAGACCGATTTCGCCGGATTCGATCCGCTCGATGATCTGCTCGATCTTCTCGATGGCCTGTTCAAACTTGATGTGCTGCTTCTTCTTCTCGCTCATGTCCGGTCATCCGTGTCATGCGGGTGAGGGGATCGGCCCCGTGGGGTGGTGGCGTCGGCGGTAGGGGGGCTGTCAATCGAACAGTCCCGGTTCATCATCCCGGGAAGCCCGGCTCTTGCGCGTGCGGCGCCGCGTGGCGCCTCGCATGGGCTGGGCTGGCTGTGATGATTCAGGCTTCTGCGGTGGGTCGCTTTGGGCACTTTGTGGCGGCTTGCCCCCTTCGACGAGGCTGCCGAACCGGCCATCCGCGGTCAGGGTTTCGATGCGCTCGCCGGGTGCAACCTGGTTTGCGGCCCGCACGATCTGACCCTCAGCGTCGAACGTGACGCTGTAGCCCCGGGCGAGCACGCTCTGCGGGCCCACCGCGGTGAGATGGCGCTCGAGGGCCTTGAGACGGTCCTCCGCCTGCCGGAGCCGTCGGTGCATGGCATCACGCAGCGCTGCGGCATCCTGCTCGAGCCGCTGCCGCGGCGGATCGAGCAGCGCCTGCGGCCGCCGGAAGAACGGGTGGCGGGCGAGGGCATCGAGCCGGGCACTGGCCTGCTGCCACTCGCGGCGGAGGGCGAAGGCGAGCCGCGAACGGAGTTGATCGACTTGCCGGCCTAGCGCCCCCGCATCAGGGACCACGGTCATCGCCGCCTGCGTCGGGGTCGCACATCGCTGGTCGGCGACAAGCTCGGCGACGGTCGTGTCGGTTTCGTGGCCGATCGCCGCCACCACCGGCAGCGCACAGCGGAACAGGGCATCGGCCACAATGCGTTCGTTGAAGGCCCAGAGGTCCTCGATCGAACCCCCACCGCGGGTGAGAATCACCGCATCGATGCCCAGCGCCGGGCCGAAACGCGACAGCCGGTCGATGGCCGCGGCGATTTCGGCTGCTGCCCCCTCGCCCTGGACACGCACATCGTAAAGGTACAGCCGGCACGCCGGCCATCGCCGCGCGGCGGTGGTGATGACATCCTGCAACGCCGCACCGCTGCGACTGGTGACCACGGCGACCCGTTGCGGAAACACGGGCAGCGGCTTTTTGCGCGCGGGGTCGAAATACCCTTCCTTGCGCAGTGCCTCGATCAGGGCCTTCAACTGCATCTCGAGTGCGCCTGCGCCCACCGGTTCAAGCCGCTCGACGTAGAACTGCACGCTCCCCTGGGCTTCGTAGATATCGACTCGACCGGTGGCGACGACCTCGATGCCATCCTGGACGGGAAAGCCAACCTTGCGTGCCGCCGTGGCGAAGCAGACACAGCGAAGGGCCGATTGCTCATCCTTGAGCGAAAAGAACCAGTGTGTGCGGTCATTGAAATTGCTGATCTCGCCCACCACCCGCATGCGGCGGGGCAAGTTCTGATTCAGCACCGCTTTGACCAGTCGGGTCACGTCCGTGACTGTCAGCGGCGGCTCGGCCTGGTCCCGCCCCCCGCCCTTCGACGTGCGCTTGGCGGCTGGACCTGAGGCTTCGGTGCCATTGGAAGCCGGTGGGGTGGAATCGTGGGGAAAAGGCAGCCGCGCCATCGCCAGATCGTCCCGCCCGGCTGGCGAGAGGTCAAACAGCGGGGGCAGGGGGCACAGGCCTTGCGGGCTGGCCATACCACCCGGGGTGACGGCGTTTGCCCTTCGGATGCCGCCGGGCCCGGGCCGTATTGCAGACCGTCTGGCCGTCAGAATCGTCAACAGGGCATGCGGGGAGGGGGCGGTGCGGGGAGGGAGGGCTTATGTGCCATGCCGGCCGGGTCGATGCGGAAAGTTGCCGTGGCCGGCGCATGCCGCGGCGGCGAATCAAGGAGGCCCTGCATTGATCGAAAGACAGCCCCGCATCCGCATCGGCGAAATCCTCATCGAGCATGGAGTGCTCAACGAGCAGCAGGTATTCGAGGTACTCCAGTCCCAGCGCGCATCGGGCGTGCCGTTTGGTGTGCTTGCCGAGCGGATGTTCGAGGTGACTGTTGACAGCATCGAGCAGGCGTGGATCGAGCAGTTCTGCCGGGAGAGTGAGCCGATCGATCTGAGCGCCCAGCGATTCGATGTCGATGCCCTGCGGCTGATCAACCGGCGGCAGGCGTGGCAGTTCGAGATGATCCCCCTCAACTTCGAGTCCAGCGGTGAACTGCTCATCGCCGCCTCACGTCGTCGTCTGGCGCGGGCTGTGGCCTTTGCCGCCACGACCCTCGAGCCGGTGGCCCTGTTCCGCGTGGCCGAATCGCAGCAGCTTCGCGAGTTCCTCCGCCTGCATTACCCGATGCCGGAGCTTACCGAAGAGCTATTGGCGATGGCCCGGCGCATCGGCATCGGCGATTGACGCCCCCCCGCGTGTTCGTTTTCAACGCGTGCCATGTGCCTCGCCCCACGGCCGGAATGACCGGTGTGGGGGGCCGCTCAATCCCTTTGTGCGAGGAAGTCTTCGAGGATCGCCGCCGCGGCGAGCGCATCGCGACGGCGCTTCTTCTGCTTATGCGTCAGCCCAGAACGCGACATGCGCTGATCGGCCTCGAAGCTGCTTAGACGTTCATCGAACAGATACACCGGCAGGTCGATGGCCTCATGAAGCTGCGCGGCGAGTTGGCGGATGCGCTTCGTTTGCGGTGAATCGGTGCCATCCATGTTCAGCGGCAGGCCGACCACAAGTGCCTCGGCCCCCTGCGACTCGACTTCGGCAACGACCCGCTCGATCACCCGTGCTTCATTGCTCGCCTCGATCGCATGCAGGGGCGTGACAATCCCCGTCTCATCTTCACCTACCGCAAGGCCGGTACGCCGTTGACCGCAATCGAGGGCAAGGTAACGCATGGGGCATACGGAGTTGAACACCATCGGCGGGTGGCAGGCCAGGAACCCGGGGATGAGCGTTGTGGGGGCCGGATCCTTCGGCCTCACGTCCCTGAGGCTTTTGAGGCTTCAGGTCAGCTTCTCACCGTATTGCTCCGTCACCATGCCGTGAAGCTGCTTGATCTGCTCGGCATGATCGCGGTGGCAGACGAGCGTGGCATCGGGTGTGTGGACGATGAGCAGGTCTTTGCAGCCGACAGTGGCGATCAGGTGTTCGCTGTCGCTCGAAGCGACAAGGTTGTTGCTGGAATCGAGCCCGAGGTGTGTCGCCGCGATCGCGTTGTCATGCTCATCGCGCTCGCAGGTCTCGGCGAAGCTCGGCCAGGAGCCCACATCGAGCCATGTCAGGGGCATGGGGACCGCGACGACATCGAAATCCGGGTCCTGGCTGGCCGGTTCCATCACGGCGTAGTCCACGCTGACCTTCTTCAGCGTGGGATAGACTTCGCTGAGCACGGTATCGCGGTTGGGTGTGTCGAAGGCCTCGGCGATGCGGTGAAGCGCTGCGGCGTTCGCCGGCTGGTATCGCTCGATGCAGTCGAGCAGCGTCTTCGCCTTCCATACGAACATGCCGCTGTTCCACAGGTAACGGGCCGGGCCGGCGTCGAGGTAGCGCTGGGCCTGCGCCAGGGATGGCTTTTCCTTGAACTCATTCACCTGTCGCGCCCCACCGTAGCCACCGAGCGCCTCGCCGAGCGCCAGGTAACCGAAACCGGTGGCGGGATAGCTCGGCGTCACCCCAAAGGTGACCAGCGTGTGATCATCACGGCCGGCGAGTTCGTAACCGTGCTCGACGATCCGCTGAAAAGTGTCCACCGGTTCGATGATGTGATCGGCGGTGAACACGGCGATCATGGCCTCGGGGTCACGATGGGCGATCACCGCTGCGCCGTAACCGACAGCGTTGAGCGTGTCACGGCCCTCCGGCTCGGCGAGGAAGCGGCCGGCATCGAGTGCCGGCAGCGCCTCAAGTGTCGCCGCACGATGACTCTCACCGGCACAGATGTAACAGTGCTCCGGGTCAACGAGGCCTTCAAGCCGCTGCATCGCGATCTGGAGCAGGCTGCGGCCCTGGATGAACGGGATCAACTGCTTCGGCTGGCCCGCTCGGCTCATCGGCCACAACCGCGTGCCCGAGCCGCCGGCCATGATCATGGCGTACTTCATGGTTCCAATACTAGCGGGCTCGCCCGCCCCCGCCAACGTCGCCGCCCCTCCGACCGCTTGTGGGTGTGATTCGCCCACTTGTAGCGGCGGGCAACCCCGGGCTGGCTGTGTCAGCGGGCTTTCCGGGGTCTTCAGCCCGATGGCCATGCGAGGCCGCAAGGCGCTCGGGGCGTTCTGAACCATCGGCGCCGCATGGCCATCGGCTGCGGACCCCCGGAAGCCGCTGACCATGCCACCCAACCTTCTCTGGCTACAAAGGGCCCCCGCCACATGTGTCATACATGCGTTTGCCCTGGGCGTGTGTGGTGCCATCTTGACGTGGCGTGCCATTTGGCCGATGTTGCGCTGCGGGAGTTACTCGCCACCCGTGCCCGGCGGGCCGCCCAAGCAAGGAGCTTAACGGATGCCGCTGCAAGCTCAGGACACTGTGCTGTTTCAGGGCGATTCGATCACGGATGCCGGCCGGGACCGCGCCCTTGGCAGCGGCTGTGGCGGGATCAACAGCCCTGCCGGCCTTGGCCAGGGCTATGCCATGCTCGCCGCGGCACGATGTCTCGCCGACCGGCCCGGTGATCGACTTCAGTTCCTCAACCGTGGCATCAGTGGCAACCGCGTGGTCGATCTTTACGCGCGATGGAAGGTCGATGCGCTCAACCTCAGACCCACGGTGATCAGTATCCTGATCGGTGTCAACGATACATGGCACCATTTCACCAGCGACAACGGCGTCGAGCCCGAGCGCTATGAGCAGGTCTATCGGATGCTGCTGCAATGGACAAGGCAGGTTCTACCGGCGGTACGGCTCATCCTTTGCGAGCCGTTTGTGCTCAACTGCGGCGCGGTGACTGAACCGTGGCTCCATGAGATGGAAAAGCGGCAGCGGATTGTGCGGGAACTTTCCGATGCGTTCGACGCCACGTTCGTCCCCTTCCAGCAGACCTTTGATCTGGCCGCGGAACAGGCCCCACCGGAATACTGGGCCGCAGATGGTGTCCACCCCACCGCCGCGGGCCATCATCGCATGGCGCAGACCTGGCTGGAAGCCGTGGGTGAAGGGTGACTCGCCTCGCGGCCGGGTG
>PUNN01000127.1 GCA_003552605.1 Phycisphaeraceae bacterium | reverse complement strand
GAGGCCCTCAGCGAAGCCTGGGCTGCCGCCGAAGCCGAAGTCTCCAGGCAGATGGAAGCCATGGAGCATCGCCGCCAGGCCATCGCTCAGGGTGAAGATCAGCCACGTATCAATCAGCTCACGCTGCAATTCATCCGGGAGGGGGCGCTCGAGGGTGAACGGGCCAGACGGCTTTTCAGTGCGAGCGCAAACCTCGCCGAGTGCGGCGCGCCGCTGAACCTGTGCCGCGAACTGCTGACTGAGGCCGCCCGGGATTCTGGGCTCCAGCCTCGGGAGGTTGAACGCCAGATTCGATGCGGGTTCGAGCATGTGTGGAAGGAGTAAGAGTCATGACCCAGGCAAGGTTTGTAGCAGCGGCAAACCTGATTGACCAGTGGTCGGATAACGTGGTCCATGGCGAGCCGCCGGTGCGTTATCCCATCGGGACAGGCGAACTCGGCCGCATCGAGATCGGCCCGGGACTCGTCACTCTGCTGGGCGGGGCCCCCGGCGCTGGAAAAACCGCTTTCTCCATGCAGGCCACGATCGATGCCCTGCGGCTCACCCCGGACCTGCGGGCGCTGATATGCAATGTTGAGATGCCGCCCGATGCACTGCTCGACCGTCAACTCGCCCGTCTGTCGGGCGTGTCACTGACACGCATCAGACACCGCCAGTTCGACGCGGACCATCGCCAGCGGCTCGAGCGGGGCATCGCGACCCTCCGAAGCGTGGCCGACCGCCTCTGCTTCCTCCAACCGCCGTTCGACCTTGCTAACGTGGCCGCAGCAGCGGACCGCTTTGAAGCCGCGATGCTGGTGCTGGACTACATACAGCGCATCTCACCACCGGGAAATGAGACCGAAGCCCGAAATACCGTCAATCGGACCATGGACTACCTGCGACAGTTCGCTGATGCGGATGTGGCAGTGATTGTCATCAGCGCTGTCGGCCGGACGCGCGATGGGAAGGGGCGATCCTCCTACAGCGGCGAGGGCCTGAACTTGGCCAGCTTCCGGGAGAGTTCCGAACTCGAGTTCGGCGCGGATGATGCCTTCATTTTGCATCCCGAGCAGGACGATGCCGAAGGCTCCACCGTGCGGTTGAAGCACCTGAAGTCGCGCTATGCTGAGTGCCGGACACTGATGCTGGAGTTCGATCGCCATCAGCAGCATTTCTCCTGCATCGGGACAGCGGGTGATGCCGCGGCGACGGCGACATCGCCTTCGGGCAACGATCACAACGCGGCCCTCGCGGCCCTGTGGGACCGTACAGCACCGGCGAGCGAGGAAAGCGATGAAGGATGACAGCATCATCCCGCCGGGCGAGGTCCTGCCACCGAGCGAGCCTGCGCCCGCAAGACCGAAGGGGCGAAAAGCGAGCAAGCCTGCGGGCAAGAGTCCCAAGGCTCAGCAGGCCGGCCGCTTCGCTGTGCTCAACGCTTTCGTCGATGTGAGCATGGCTGGTCTGCCCCGTGCCCAGATCACGGTCTGGTTCGTGCTCTTCCGCGAGACCCGCGAGGGGACCGCACGCATCAGCGTCGGACAGATCGCCAATCGGGCCGGGGTCAGCTACAGCAAGACGGTGCAGGCCATCAAGCAACTCGAAGAGCGCGGCCTGGTCGAGGTGGTTTACCGGGGCGGCTTGAACCAAGGCTCCTCCATATACCGGGCGTATGGACACCCGCGGGATCCTCCCTGACTGATGCCCCACGAGGCATCAGTAGCTGATGACCCGTAGGGCATCAGTCACTGGTGACCCACAGGGCATCAGCACTGATGCCCTTTTGGCCCATTTACTGATGCCCCGTGGGGCACACTCCCCAGAAGGGACCAGAAGTGGGTGTGTGTGCTGAAGCACACACACACCGACACACAGAATTTGAACGCCGCCGCCCCCCGCCGCGGCCACCCCCGCCCGCCGGGCAGTAGACACGGGGTAGACCATGAGCAGAACAATCGACACCGACTTCGGGCTTGTTCAAGTCGGATGGGATGGCCGTCCCCTGGCTGAGCCACTTGTGGCCCTCGACGCCGAGACCGAGCGGATCCAGTCTCCAGCCCGCATCCCCGGTCTCGTCATGCTCGCGGCCTCGGATGGCGACCGGCACGTGATCGTCCATCCCGACGATACGGCCCGCTTCCTCGCCGCCCATGCCCATACGTACTGGGCCGGGCACAACATGGCCGGCTTTGACTTTGCTGTGCTGGTCGAGCATCTTCGCCGCCGCGGTGAATCGGATGATCTGCTGTGGCAGCAGGCTGCCCGAGGCCGACTGCGGGACAGCCTCCTGCTGGCTCAGCTTGCCAACCTCGCGGTTCACGGCGATCCGCGGGCGAAGGAGACGTGGCCCGATCTGACCCTGGAAACACTTGCCCGTGACCTGTGCGGGCTCGTGATCGACAAGGAGGCCGACAGTGGCTACCGGCTGAACTATGCCGACATCGCCGGCCTGCCCTTCGAAGCGATCAAAGATGACGGCTGGTTCATCTACGCCGCCCGCGATGCCCAGGCTTCGTTCCATGTGTACTCAGCGCTGGCCGAACGGGCTGTAGAAATCGCTCATCATCACGGCGTCGAGCGGGGGGTCTTTGCCGCGCATGGGCCGCTGAGCGAGTCGGTCCAGGTACAGGGTGCCATCGCCCTGGATGCGCTCGAGCGTCACGGCCTGGCCACGGACGAGGCACAGCGCAACGCGATCCAGCAGGAACTCAATGTGCAGGTCGAGCAGCTGCGAGGACGGATCGATGAGATCATCCATGCCGATGCTGCCCTGGCTTGCATCGGTTCACCTTTCACCATCGGATCCGACGGCGGGCTCAAGGGCTCTCACAAGGCTCTCGAACAATTGCTCGAGAAGGTGGCCGCGCACATTCAGGAAACCGCTTTGCCCGACTGGGTCCCGCCGCGGTCAAGCCGCAGCATCAGCCGACGGGCCGAGGACTGGGCCCCGCTGGCGGGTCACCATCCGCTGCTTGCCGCGTGGATGGAGCTCGAACAGACGCGGAAGCTGCGGTCGTGTCTTCCACCCGGGGATGTACATGAGGTCCACCCGCGCTACACGGTGCTTGTCCGCACCGGCCGCACAGCCTGCTCAAGACCCAACATTCAACAGGTCCCCAAGGGCGGCAGACTCCGCACCGTCTACGCGGCACGGCCGGGCCACGTGCTGATCGGTGCCGATTACTCGGCCATCGAACTGCGTACACTGGCGCAGGTCTGCCTGGCCCGCTATGGCCGCAGCA
This sequence comes from Phycisphaeraceae bacterium, assembly GCA_003552605.1. Taxonomy (GTDB): domain Bacteria; phylum Planctomycetota; class Phycisphaerae; order Phycisphaerales; family Phycisphaeraceae; genus B1Sed10-187. The sequence goes on along the minus strand of PUNN01000127.1, from coordinate 4,353 downwards.
CGCTCGCCGATGTTTTCCACCGCGGCGATGATCCGCACGTGATCACCGCCGCGAGCATCCGCGGGATGAGCCCACAGCAGTTCCAGCAGCTTCCTGAGGATGAATGGAAGACCTGGCGACAACGCGCCAAGGCGGCGAATTTCGGGTTTCCGGCCGGCCTGGGGCCGGCCACGTTCGTGGCCTATGCCCGCAGCTACGGCATCGAGCTCGACGAAGCCGAGGCACTAAAGCTCAAGGAGGCGTTCCTGCGGGCCTACCCTGAGCTCGATCAGTACCTCAACGAACGCATCGCGATGACCACGCTGGCCGACAACCTGCAGTGCGATCCGCGATGGCTGTGGCCGGAAGGCTATGGCGAGGAGCGCCCGAAGTGGATGCCCGCTCACCTGCTCCGTGTCCTGCGCGGCGAAAGCCACAACTCCCGGGGCCAGCCCTATCCGAGCGAGTACATCCACGGGATCATGAGCATGGTGCGAGGCGCCAATCGCAATCCCCGGCTGGAGACACTGCTCAAGCGGGGACCGTGTGCCGATCTGGCCAGGGAGCTTCAGCAGCAGCCCGTGGTGACCCTGACCGGTCGTGTCCGCGCCCGCTGCAGCTTCACCATGACCCGTAACACACCGTTCCAGGGCCTCGCCGCTGATGGGGCGAAGCTGGCGCTGTTCGATCTGCTGCGGACGGGATATCGCATTGTGGCGTTCGTGCATGACGAGATCCTGGTTGAGGTGCCGGAGGATGGGGATGTGGCCACAGCCGGAGAAGACCTCTGCCGGATCATGATCGAGCAGATGCGGCGGGTGGTGCCGGATGTACCCATCGAGGTGGGCGATCCCACGGTCATGCGTCGCTGGTCGGAGCCGGTTGCGCAGGAGGATCCTCCTGCGATGGAGGTTGCGCAATGAAAGATTCAGTCAACAACACAAGTGCCGCGGGCCCTGCACGCCTGAAAGTGCAGGCCGCTTTCCCCTCACCCCTGCCAAGGAGCAAATCATGTTGAGTATCGACACAAGCCGCATCCCTTCTTCCGTTCATGTGGATATTGAAAAGTGCGTGCTGCGCGTGCGAGGACACGATGGCATCGTGGCCGTCTTCGCGCGTTACGATCTCTTCGACTTCCGTTGCTTGGAGTGGCTCGCCACACACTTGACCGTGCAGGAGATGCGCAGCCTCGTCGATGAGCTGGAGCGGGCGGAGGCAAGGTGTTTAACTCCGTCTCGAGAGTCCCTCTTGCGCATCAAGCTGGCCGTGGAAACGGCGGCTCAGATGGCTGGGCAGCTTCTTCAGGGGGAGTCGGAAAAGCGTTGTCCCGCAGAGGCAGTGACCGGTCACGCATGCTGATCCCCGGCCGGGAAGCCACAGGCCGCTTCCCGTCCGTGTCCACTTGCCCCGCTGCGGTCCCGTGGCCGGGACGATCGAGACACAGTCGAACTCCTGAGGAGCACCAGGCTCACAACCAACAACCCGCCGGCAGGATATGGCCGCTCCTGCCCGTGCAGCAGATATCGACGGCCCACAAGGAACGCCACTCATGTACACGATTCCCGACGTCTACATAACGATTGATGCCACTGCCCGTGACGGCCGAGTCGTCCTGCGATGCGAGCGCGGGAGGGTGCGCTGGACCACGAACCCAGGCCCGGTGGATGAAGACCTCGAAAACGCGCCCGAGGAGGGCCCACCCCGGCTCCGCATCCGCGATGCGAAACGCCGCCAGCGCGTATGGGCGGTTCTGTGGCAGGTCACCGATGAGCATCTTCAGGAGCTCATCTCTTCTCCGCGCTGCATCCACCGTCCCGATGTCACCCCGGCGAGGGAAAGGGCCGTACGGGCCATCTCCCAGACCGCGGCCGATGTCCTGTCTGTGCGCCAGCCCGGCCTCCACTATCTCGACGGCTACCAGCAGTTCTACGGAGAAGTTGCCCCATCCCAGCGTGACAGGCGAGAGGCCCTGCGGGCAGACAGGATGGAAGCTGCACGACAGGAGGCGAGGCGCTCGGCGGAACGGGCAGCCAAGCAGGCCCGGGCCGAGTGCGAGGAGTACATCGAACTCACCCGCCGCAAGACGTACATGAAGGCCCTGCAGGAAGCGCTCAAGACCCTGCCCCCTGGAGCACGGCCGTCATGATTCACCTGTTGAGTTCTTTCCAGTCCGTTTGCACTGCCGGCGGCAGCCTGGATGAACCCGCAGCCGCGGGCGGTGGATTACCGCTTCGGCTTCGTTCACTGCCGAAGCCAGGACGCTCTCCAGCGCAGCGGTCCGGCCGCCGCATCCGGATCAAGCACCCATGAGCAGGAAAGCGGGCTCATCGCTCGACTCGTTGGGTTCACCTTGAGAACGTCCGGCGGCACCAGACATTTGATCGGTTACCTGTGGCCTCGGGTCTACCCAAGGGCCCGGTTACTCTTTCAACCTGACGATATGGAAAACGATGATGACTCTCAGCATTCCGCACAAAAACTTCTTTACCGGCAGGCCATCCCGCATCGGCGTGGCCCTCCCCGAGCCGCAGCGGTGGTTCGTCTACCACGTTCTCGTCCAGGACCTCTCCCTCGGGAGCGATCCTCATGAGCACCTCTTGGCCGCGCCCTCGCTCGTCGGGGCTATCTACGGGCTTACGGACCTGCCGGCCGGCGACCACGAGACTTACGGTGATCGCTCCATCCTGTACACCGTCTACGGCGATGCGGCCCACCGCCGGCTGATCATCGAGTTCCTGGCCCGGTGTGAGTTGGGGGATTGGAGATGGTTCATGATTCGACACGGCGGCGAGCAGGCCTGTGCGGCGTGGAAGTCGCGGTGGCGTCCTGAGCTGCGAAGCAGCATTGCGGCCCCGTGTGCATAGCTGCTGGACCGCAGGCGGGGCGGTGTCATTCAAGGCCCGGACCGTTTGTGCAGGTGTTCGTGCTGCTGATCGCCGTCCCGCTGATGGCGGCCGGACTGACCCAACTCTGGGCGGATCGCCGACCGACCTTCAGGCGCATGGTCAAGGGGCTGTCCTGGCTGCCTGTGCCGTGCCTGGCGTTGGTGCTGCTGCTGGCTGCGATGTCACAAGCAGGGCAGGTCGCCCACGATCTGCGCGGGATGGAGCGTGTGGTGCTCATCTTCGTGCTCTACCTGGCGGTGGCCGCCATCATCGACGTGTTGACCGCATGATCGCTCAATCTTCCTGTGGCGGCGGGACGTACATTGATCTTCGGCGTCGGTACACGGAACTCGTTTGCCGTGCTGCCGTTTGCCCTGGCTTTGCCGCCCGGCCGGGAAGCGGCGGTGACTGTGGTCGTGCTCCAGCCGCTGGTGGAGCTCTTGGGTGTGCTGGTGTACCTGCGGTTGGTGCCGCGCTGGCGGTGGCGGAGATGAACTTGAAGGGGCGCCGGGGCAAGTTCGTGTCTCCTGCTGGCCTCGACAGCAACTTGAAGATCAACCCGCTGCAACACCCCCGCGGCACCGATCCTCGCCGGTTGTCCAGTCCAGTACATCGGGGCGACCGGCCTCGGCGTGATCGACGCCGAGGCCGAAAGCCCCATCTGCTGGAGCACAGGGAGAATCCTCGACGAACAGGCGCACAGCACGCCGGCCCTTGTAGCCCCGGCAAACGGGGGCATGGCCTCGGCGTGATCCACGCCGACGATGCATCGCCCCGATCCTGGATCCCCTTTGGGGGTGAGCAACTCACAGCCCTGCAGATGGGTCGCTTCGAACCGTGGGGATGTTGGGCCCGGTACGCTGCCCTTACCGCGGGATTGATCAGCGCCGAGTCCATGTCCAGGCATGGGGCCAGCTATGACCTGGTGTAGTGCCCATCTCCAGCATCCGGGCATTGCGGCCGCTGGCCCGTGGGCGTCAGGGGGACGCCGAGAGGGCCCGCGGCCCAACATGCTGGAGGACAGAGGCCGGATGCCCGCCTGCTGGGCCATCGACGATCACTCCTCCCGGGGTCAGGACCACAGCGATGGGAGGAACTCGTCGCCGATTCCATCCTCCCGGCCTTCGAGCCATGGGCGCCTCTGCGGCGCCGCCGCTACCCACGGCCCGGGCTCCCAGAGAGCCGCGCCAACGGGCCCTCATGCAACGTCCGGATGGCTGGTAGACACCGACCGTTTGCACCTGCAGGAGCTGTGGGCACAAAGCCCATCCGCCAGAGCGACCACAATGCACGAGGAGTCCTTTTTCCGGCCTACACCCTCGGGCCGTAGATGCTTCCTGGATCGCCGGTCACCCACTGTGCCGCTCATGTCACTGGAGATGGGCAACGATGCCTCTGCTCCGCAGAAGGGGGCTTCGCAGCGGGCTGAGTAGAGCTTGGTGCTCCACGCCGCCGCAGCGCTGAGGGTCACCGCTCGTCAATGCCACGG
>PUNN01000349.1 GCA_003552605.1 Phycisphaeraceae bacterium | reverse complement strand
GTGGTGGCCTCATGCACGGCGGGGTTGGCCGGGTTGTCGAACTGCTGGGGCATCCAGGCATTGTCCGTGGTTGACACCAATTCACCGGCCTTGGCGATCGCGCCCTTCATCCCGTCCGCGGCAGGGGTGAGCACAAGGTTGGCCCCGAGCGCCCGCAGCAGTGCCCGGCGTTCGAGACTCATCGACTCGGGCATGGTGAGCGTGAGCTTGTAACCCTTAGCCGCGCAGACGAATGCCAGCGCGATGCCGGTGTTGCCGCTGGTCGGCTCGATGATATGGGTATCGCGGCCAAGGGTGCCATCCTTCTCCGCCGCCTCGATCATCGACCGTCCGATACGGTCCTTGACGCTGGCCATGGGGTTGAAGAACTCGAGCTTGAGATACACCTCGGCCCCCTCGGGCATGATCCGGTTGACGCGGACGAGCGGCGTATTGCAAGTCGTTTCGATAATATTGCCGTAGCTGCGTCCATGAAGCAGGTTGCCGGGGGTCGTGATGGTGGACATATGGGGGCTCCTGTGGATGCTCGGGGGGGGCGGTGGGCCAGGGTCCAAGGGCCGGCTACTGCCGGTGCAGCAGCCGGCGAGATCTCGGTCAAACGAATGCCGCGTCCTGTATAACGCCGGCCCCGCACTCACCGGTTCAATACCGCGGTTGATCTCCGCCGCGACCGGACCCGATGTTAGCGAGGCCCAACCCCGGCGCCAACACAGCACATGCCGTTGGCAGAGGCAAGGGGTGCATGACACGCGCCGCGGCGGGCAACCCCGGGGCTGGCTGTGTCAGCGGGCTTTGCGGGGGTCTTCAGCCCGATGGCCATGCGAGCCCGTGAGGCGCTCGGGGTGCCCGAAATCCTCGGGGCCGCATGGCCATCGCCGGCGCTTCCGGCGACAGCCGCTGGCCATGCCACCCACCCTGTCTCTGGATACAAAGGCAGTCCGCGCCGAGTGTCATGCGTCCGTAGCGCTCGCTGGCCGAGGAGCCTCCCGGCAGACGGGGCCAGCAGCATTTACAATCGGCGCCTCCAGACCCCACCGGCACCCCAGCCGGATCGGTTTCCCACCACCAGGCATCAGGAGCTTATCCATGCGTGACTTCGTCAAGATCGACCGCGACATCGTCACCCGTTACGAGGGCAATCCCGTGCTCACCGCGGCCGATTTCCCATGCCGGATGCGCGCGGTCTACAACTGCAGTGCCATCAAATGTCAGCATCCCGGCGCCGAGGGGCGGTACGTGATGCTCTGCCGAAGCAACCAGATCAACCACAAGACGCTGCTGTGGGGCGCTGATTCCGAGGATGGGCTCAAGTGGAAACTGCGGCCCGAGCCGTTCGAGATGCCCGATACCGACTGGTGGCAGCGGTACGCGAGCACGGTCTATTACGACCCGCGCATCACTTGGATCGATGGCGAATACCTCATACTGCTGGCGTGTCAGAACACCGCGTTCACCCGGGTGGCTTTGTTCCGCTCACCGGACCTTGAAAAGCTCGAGTTCGTCAACTACATCAACGCGCCGGACAACCGCAACATGGTCATCTTCCCCGAGAAGTCGGCCGATGGCCGGTACATGCGGCTCGAGCGCCCCAACATCGCCGCGGCCGGGGGCAAGGGCAACATCTGGCTGAGCTATTCCCCGGACCTGATCCACTGGGGTGACAGCTACGAGTCGCTCCAGACCGACCATGTGTGGAACTACGGCCTCGGCGGCCTGGGCCCTTCCACGGTGCCGTATCGCACCGATGAGGGATGGCTGATCGTCTTTCACGCGATCATGAACAACTGCACCACGCGCGAATACACCGCGGGCGCAGCGCTGCTGGACCTGGAAAAACCGTGGAAGGTGCGCCACGTTACGCGTTACCCCATCCTCTACCCCGAAGCCGACTACGAGATCAACGGCCTGGTCGAGCACGTATGTTTCCCCTGCTCGAAGATCATCGAGGACGATGGCACGGTGAAGCTCTACTACGGCGCTGCGGATACGGTGCAGTGCGTGGCACTTGGCAGGCTCGAAGACCTTCTCTTCGCCTGCAAGAACTGGTAACCCATTGCGCGGTACAGCATGCGCCCGTGGGACCGTGACCGCGTCGGGCGCCTATGTATTGCAGCAATAAGCCGCAGGTGCGGGCGGGGCGGTACCGAGGCGGGTTGGTGGCCATGCCGCCCCATCCATCGATGGATGGGGCTTTCCCCACACCCGGGCACAGGCCGCCCCGATGCAGGTGGAGATGGCGCCACCGGTGGCAGGCGACTCGGGAACGGTTTTGTTCGACTCTCGCCGGGTGAATGCCTATAGGCCATGCCGGAAATCCCCGACCACGGGGCCGCATGGCCATCGGCTGCGCTTCCGGGGGCAGCCACTGACCATCCCACCCGGCTTGACCGCTACACGCCTTCACCCTGTCGAGCCTCGGCTGAGGATGGACAGCGGCCTCGTTTTGCGTAAGATACTCTAAGCATGCCACTCTTCGGGCCGCGACGTGTGGGCCGGACGATGGGCATGGACCGCGATTTCTGTCAAAGGAGTGATTCGATGGCACAACTCGACGAAGCAAAGCGCCAGGAGATTGTCAAGGAGCTGTCGCGCTCGTATGCGATGGAGCTTGAAACCGTTGCCAACTACATCGCCAACAGCGAGTGGCTCGATGGCATCCGGGCCAAGCACATCAAGGATGCACTCGCCGCGGATGTGCAGGAGGAACTCGGGCACGCGCAGATGCTCGCCAAGCGCATCAAGGTGCTCGAAGGCCGCGTGCCCGGCTCGCTCGATCTGAAGATGGAGCAGAAGTCGCTCCAGCCGCCGGGCGATTCGACCGATGTCATCGCCGTGATCCGCGGCGTCATCGAAGCCGAGGAAGGTGCCATTGCGCAGTATCAGAAGATCATCGAGTTGACGGATGTTGTCGACCCGGTGACGCAGGATCTGTGCATCGACCTGATGGGCGATGAGCAGGAACACCGCCGGATGTTCCGCGGCTTCCTGCTCGAAGCCGAGAAGGGCATGTGAGGCCGCACGGTACCGTCGGCGAGCGAAAACTCCGCCGCGTCGGTTGCACGCGGCGGCTGCCGATGCGAACCGGACCGCATGGCGATGAGCCCGAGCGTGGGAGAAGTCGTGGCATGTCGCGGCCGCCTTCTGCGAGGAGTGGTGGCTGCCGATGAACGCGACACCGCGCCACCTCGTTCACCGGCTCGATCGGCCGCTGGCGCTGCTGGTCCTGATCGTGGCGGTACTCGGCGCGGCCGGATCAGTGTGGTATGCAGCGCATGCACTTCGCATCAGCACGGACCCGGCCGAGCTGCTCTCGGCGGACCTGCCCTTCCGCAAGGCGCAGGCTGAACATGACCACCATTTCCCCGATGGCGGCCGGCCGCTGCTGATCGTCATCGATGCCGTCACACCCGAACGGGCCGATGAGGCCGCCGATGCCCTGATCGAACGGCTTGCCGACAGGACGCAGACCATCCGGGCCGCCGAGCGGCCGATGCACGGGCCATTCTTCGACCGCCACGGCCTGCTGTATCAGAGCCCGCAGCAGCTCGCCGCGATGTCGCAGCAGCTTGCAGGCATCGAGCCGATGCTCGATGCGCTTTCCAGCGACCCCTCGCTGCCCACGTGGCTCGACCTCCTCAGCTTCGTGGCCCAGCAACCGGCGGGTCCGCTTCGCGATGCGCTGCTGCAACGCACCGGTGAAGTGATCGCGGCCAAGCTCGACGGCCGGCCCGATGCCCTTTCGTGGCGGGGGCTGCTTTCAGGCGATGGCGGGCAGCGGGATGAGCCCGCAGAGCAGCACGATGCGGCCGGTGCCATCATCATCGTGCAGCCGCGATTGGATTTCGCCACGCTCGGCGCCGGCCGCGAGGCCATGGGCACGGTACGCGACATCGCCGATGAGCTGGACCTCACCGATGATCCGACCGTGGATATCCGCATCACCGGGACCGCCGCACTGGCCTACGAAGAAATGCAGACCGTCTACCGGGGCATGCTTTGGATCGGCCCGCTCGCGGTGCTGCTGGTCATCGGCGTGCTGTATCTGGCCCTGCGTTCGACGACCCTCGTCGCGGCCACGGTATTCACCCTCGGTATCGGCTTGGCCCTGACGGTGGGCTTTGCCACACTGGCGGTGGGTCATCTGAACATGATCTCAATCGCGTTCGCGGTGCTCTACGTTGGACTCGGTGCCGACTTTGCCATCCATTTCGTCCTGCGTTATCGCATCAGCCTCCGCCGCGGGCTCGACCGCCACGATGCGATCGCCACGACGATGCGGATGACCGGTGAATCCCTGCTGCTGTGCGCGATCACCACGGCCCTGGGTTTTTCTGCATTCGTCCTGACGGCGTATCGCGGTGTGGCCGAGCTTGGGGTGATCGCCGGCGGCGGCATGTTCATCAGCCTGTTGACGACGTTGACCGTGCTGCCGGCCGTGCTCGTGTTCCTGCCCGATGTGAAGCCGGCCCCCGCCTCGGCGTCGATTCCGCGGCCGATGGCATACGCGCTTCGCCTGCCGGTGCGGCATCGGGGGGCGGTGCTGATCGCGGCGGGTGTGCTCGGCGTGTTGTCGGTGGTGTTGCTGCCGCAGGTGCGCTTCGCCATCGATCCGCTGGAGCTGCGCGACCCGGCATCGGAATCGGTTCAGACCATGCGGGACTTGCGGGAGGCCGACCCCGCCGCACACTGGAGCGCCACAGTGCTGGCCGAGTCGGCGCAGGAGGCGCGGCGGCGGGCCGCAAAGCTCGAGCAGCTTGAACTCGTGGCGTCCACAACCCATCTGTTCAGGCTGATTCCCGATGATCAGGAGCGGAAGCTCGAGATCATTCACGGGATGGCCGACCGATGGGGGGCGGGGCGGACGGTCCAGTCGCCGCGCGACCACACGGTGGCCGAGCATCTGCGTGCGATCGCCCGGCTGCGGCCGGCACTCGCGGCAGCCGGAGATGGCGAAGCACCGGATGCGGCTGCTGCCACGCTCGACCGCAACCTCAGACGACTACAGGCACACCTCGATGCTCGTGCTCGATCCCCCGATGCACCGCGCCAGACGCTGAGAGTCCTGCAAAACCGCCTGCTTGGCCACCTGCCCGCCGCGATCGAGCGGCTGAATGTCTCGTTGCAGGCCGGGCCGGTCGAGCGGGCCGACCTGCCCGAATCGCTGCGCCGGCAGTGGGTCAGTACCGGCGGGGTGTACCGTATTGATGTGCAACCGGCAGGTGCGTTGGAAGATGAAGGGCAGACGCGCCGGTTCGTGCGCCACGTGCAATCGATCGCCCCCGAGGCCACCGGCCCCACGGTCACGCGCGTCGAATCGGCCGATGCCATCATCCGCGCCTTTCTCCAGGCGTCTGTCATTGCGTTCGCGGGCATCGTGGTGATCCTTTTCGTGCGGTTGCGGCGGCCGACCCTCGTGCTCGCCGTACTCGGGCCGCTGCTGCTCGGCGGTGCGGCAACCGGTGCGCTGATGGTGCTGATGGGTGTGCCGTTGAACTTCGCCAACGTCATCGCCCTGCCGCTGCTGTTCGGTATCGCGGTGGACAACGGCATCCACATGGTCCACCGCAGCCGCAGCACCCTCGCCAAGGGCAACCTGCTCGAAACCACCACCGCCCGGGCGGTGCTGTTCAGCGCCCTGACGACGCTGTGCAGCTTCGGCAACCTGTGGCTGTCACCTCACCCGGGCATGGCGAGCATGGGGCAGGTGCTGACCATCGGCGTGGTGCTGATGGTGGGCGCTGCGCTGATCCTGCTGCCGGCGCTGATGGCCAGACCTGAGGCGCCCGCGTTCACTGATAACCCCAGCGGACCATGAACCGGCCCCACTGCGCGTTGACCAGGCGCTGAGTGGCGGTATCCAGGACATGGGGATGGGGGTGATAGTCCTCAACGGTGCCCAGGTAAGCCTCGCAGGCCGCACGGTCATGCGCTTCCAACGGCAGTTGCAACTGCGCGCAGATCCGCTCGACCTGCGCCATCGGCCGATGGCGCAGGTCATCGTAAGCCACCTCGACGAATTGCTCGGCCGGCAGCGCAGCGCTGTCGGCGATGAGTTGGTCCATCATGCGGGGGTAGCTTTCGAGAATCAGCGCATCCACGTCCGCGTGGTCGTACCTCTGAAGCGCCATTGCCTCGAGCAGGCGGGGGTAGAAGTTCCGCATCGAGCGGAACACTTCGTGGGGATGGCGATGGACGTGAATGAACCGCGCACCGGGAAACAGCTCGCGCAGCATGGCGATGCGGGCGGTGTAGACGGGATTCTTGATCAGCAGGCGACGTCCCTCGTTCAACCACGTTACCTTGTGAAGAAATTGGACGAACCGTTGCTGCCAGAGGCGGATGCGATGCGGCGGGCAACCGTCAAAGAGCACCCCCTCGTTGAACTTCTCACGCAACTGGCAGGGAAAGTAAAGGCCGTGGTAGAACGACACCGACTGCATGTTCGCCAGACCGGCTTCATCCTCCTGCGGGGAGTCGGGGGCGACGGGGATCGGGTCAATGAACCGCTCCTCAGGCAACATCCGATCGAGCAGCGGCCGGCACAGACGCCCGAGCAGCAGCATGTCCCACGGCAGCCCCGTGGCCACCGGCGGGACGAAGCCGAACTGCGATGACCGGCTCATCGTGTTGTACAGGTGCGTGGTGCCGCTGCGCCAGTGCCCGATGATGAAGACCGGCGGCTGCAACGGCTCGCTTCGCCGGATGCGCCGGGCGACCTGCCAGCGTTCGAGCATGGAAAATGGCCACCGCGCCGCCGCCGCTGCGATCGCAATGGCCAGATGCGGCAACCGCCGGGGATGTACCCCACCGGCTTCGTACAACAGTGCTGCGATCGTGGCCGGGTTGGCCCCGCTCAGCGGATGCACCCGCAGGGGTTCAACCCGCCGTTGACGGACCCCGTGGCGATCAAAGGCAGGTCTGGGATTGATTTTCGATCTTTCCATGCATCGCTGCCATGCTCGGCGCCAGCATCTACCCTCGGACACACCCGGTCTTCTGCGGCCACCCAATGGCCCGTAATGATTCATTTGTAACCGGGACTGCGCGGCGGTGCCAGCTCATCGGCCAATGCGCTCAGCCCCCGCCTCGCGTGGCCAGGGATACAATGGCGGTTCATGAACCGCAGTTGGAAACCCTCTGCCGGCCCCACCACCCTGTCGCCACGTCTCGAACAGTGGCGCCGCCGTGGGGAGACGCTGCAACTCGGCGGGCATCGGCTTTTCTACCGGCAGGCAGGCGCGGGACCGCCGCTGCTGCTGCTGCATGCCTATCCCACGGCATCATGGGGTTTCCACAAGATGTGGCCGGCGCTGACCGAACGGTTCAACGTGATCGCACCGGACCTGCTCGGCTCGGGCTTTTCCGACAAGCCGGCGGCGGATATCTACCGAATCGAAGCACTTGCCGACCAGGTCGAGGCGCTGCTCGCCGCGCGCTCGATCGAGCAGCCTCACGTGCTTGCCCACGCCTACGGGGTGACCACGGCACAGGAGCTGCTCGCCCGCCATCAAGAGCGGGGACAGCGCGGCGATGAGGCCCGACAGGTGCATCATCTGCACGCCCTCGCTCCCGAAGATCCGCTCCAGGTCGAAGTCCTCGACGTCGAGCGTGCG
>PUNN01000008.1 GCA_003552605.1 Phycisphaeraceae bacterium | reverse complement strand
GAACACACCATTATCCGGCCCGATGAGCACGCCGCGGTCAAACTGCACGGCCAGCGCCCGCCGCGAGGTGCCCACACCCGGGTCAACTACGACGACATGGATCGTCCCCCAGGGGAAGTAGTCCACCGATGCATCGAGTGCCAGCGCCGCCGCGGTTCGGTCCTGCGGCGGCAATTGGTGAGTCAGGTCAACCAGCCGCACCTGCGGCGCGATGCCGAGGATGCACCCCTTCATGATGCCCACATACGGATCGATGGTGCCGAAGTCCGTACAAAGAGTGATGACCCTTGCCATGGTCGCCCATTTTGCGAAGCCCTCGCCGCGGTGTCGAGCTTTGGCAATGGCATGGGTTCGCCCCGGGTGCATGACACGTGTGGCAGGGTATGTTTTTCTCCCCCCCTCGGGAGAGGGTCGGCGTGAGGACGCACTCGGTGCAAAGGCCCGGAGACTTCATGCACCATCCCGCCGCTTCATGCGCGGGTAGGCCCAAGGTTCAGCCACGGCACGACCGGGTGGCTGCGTCAGCAGCTTCCGGGGGCCGCAGCCGATGGCCATGCGGTCCCGTCACAGCCGGGGCGCGCCATGGCGGGGTAGCATGGTCAGCGGGCTTTCCCGGGGGTCTTCAGCCCGATGGCCATGGGAGCCCCGGGCCGCCCGCAGCGCCTCGGAGCCGCATGGCCATCAGCCGAAGACGGCTGCTGACCATGCCACCCAAGCGACATGCACTCACCCGCTCCCCGCCCGCCCGGGCTCGGGTGCATGACATGCGCCGCGGGGGATTTTTCTCCCTCTCCCCTCGGGAGAGGGAGCAAGAGCCTTCCGCGGCGCGTGTCATGCACCGCCCGGGCTCCGCCGGGCCCCCTTTTGCCTTGCAGCCGGCCGCGGTACGATGTGGTGTTGCGGTCTGCCCTCCTTCCCGCCTCGCCGGCCGCGCCCCGCCTTCGGGAGCCCTCGATGTGACTACCGAGCAGCAGAGTTTCACACGCGCGATCATTGAACGCCATGATGCGTTCCTGTCGCCCAATTACCCGCGGCTGCCCATCGCCATGCAGCATGGTGAGGGTTCACGGCTGTTCGATGCCGATGGGCGGGAATACCTCGACCTCTTCTCCGGCTTCGGTGCCACCATCCTCGGCCACTGTCACCGCGACCTCGTCGAGGCCGTCACCACGCAGGCCGGGCGCCTGTGGCATGTCGGCAACCTGCTGCCCACCGAGCCGCAGACGCTCGCCGCGAAGGCCATCGCCGAAGCCGGTTTCGCCGGGCAGTCCTTTTTCAGCCACAGCGGGGCCGATGCCAATGAGGCCGCCATCAAGCTCGCGCGGCTCTACGGCCGCGAACATCCCGGCGCCGATGGGCCGCGATACGGCATCATCAGCGCCAATCAGAGCTTTCACGGCCGCAGCTTCGCCACCATGGGCGCTACAGGTCAACCGAAGGTGCGCGAGGGGTTCGAGCCGCTGCCTGAAGGCTTCGTCAACGTCCCGTACAACGACCTCGAGGCCGTGCGACAGCAGATCGACAGCCGCACCGTGGGTATCCTCATCGAGCCGATCCAGGGCGAAGGCGGGATCAATCTGCCCGATGGTGATTACCTGCCCGGCCTGCGTCGGCTGTGCGATGAGCACAACCTGCTGCTGATCTTCGATGAAGTCTGGACCGGCTGCGGCCGGACGGGCCGGTGGTTCGGCTACCAGCACTGGGATGTGACACCCGACATCATGACCCTTGGCAAGGGCATCGGCGGGGGTATGGCCGTGGGGGCCATGTGCGCCCGGCCGGAACTGGCCGAGCTTTACGATGCCCGCAAACAGGGCACCGTCCGCCACGCCACCACGCTCGGCGGTAACTGCCTGGCCATGGCGGTGACGGCGAAGCTGTTCGAGGTGATCGGCCGGGACCGGCTGCTCGATCACGCCTCGGCCATGGGCGCCCGGGCGGTGCAAAGGCTCGAGCGGATGCAGTCGCGACTCGGCATGATCCGCGAGATCCGCGGGCGGGGGCTTTTCATCGGCATCGAACTCGACCTCGAGGCCGGCGCGTGGTTTGATGGGGCCGCGGCGGTCATGAAGCGATGCCTCGAGCAGGGGCTGCTGATCGGCACCGCACAGCAGGCGGTGCTGCGGCTGGCGCCGCCGCTTGTCATCACACCATCGGAGTTGGATGAAGGCATCGACCGACTTGAAAGGGTACTTGCCGGATGATCCAGCGATTGACAGACAGCAATCGTCAGATCGAAAGCGCCAGGATGGCTCACTGCCCGCTACGGTGGGCCGCGCTGCCGGTTGTGCTCGTGGTGATGCTGCTTGGTGGTGGTTGTGCGAGCAACGAGGCCAGCAGCGACCTCGACCACCTGCCCAAGCTGTCCGACATCCGTTCGGAGCATCCCCGCCCACAGGTGCGAAGCCCCTTCCCCGATGGGCAGGAGCCCAACGCGATGGTGCTCAGCGTCGAGGCGTGGTTCCCGCTGCGGCGGAACCTGAATCCAGCGCTGCGGCTGCTCGATGATTCCGACCTCGACCCGCGCATCGTGGACCTGTGGGAGGCCAATGGCATCCGCGTGGGCATGCTTGATGCCCAGGGTGAAACGCTCGCCGAGTTCCAGCAGAAGATCGGCGTGCCGCTGCATCAGCGCGGCACGCGGTCGCGCATGGTGACCAACGACCCCGATACCACCCTGCCGCTGTTGCGCAACAGCCGCATTCGCCCCGGGATCGAACTCGCGTGGAAAGAATCGCTCGATCAGCGTGATTATGCCGCCCGGTCGCTGTCGGGAGGGCGCTTCCAGTTGCTGGGCCGGATGTGGGCAAGGCCGCAGCGCGGCATGACGCTCGAGTTGGAACCTCATCTGCACACCGGCCGGCGACGCGTCGGTACACAACCGGACCTGATGCAGCAGGCACTTGAGGGCGAGGCGTTCGAGTCACTCGCCCTCGCGGCCCCTGCCGATCCCAACCGCCTGCTGGTCATCGCCTATCGCTCCGTCCGAATCCCCGAGCCGGAGCCGGAGCCGGAGCCGGAGCCCGAATCCCAGGCACAGCGCGAGTCGCCCGATGCGCGGCGGGGTGCCACCTGGGACGAAGAGGAGGCCGATCAAGACCAACCAGAAGGTGAGGGGGAAAATGGCGATCACCCGGGGGACGATGATGAGCTTCCACTGCCGATTCCGGATCAACCGGGGGCCGGGCAAGAGTCGGGCGAAGGCCATGGTTGGACCCAGCCCCCGCCCCCGGACCAGCAGGAGGCCGAAACCCAGGAAGAGGAAGCGCCGGATGCAGATGAGACGGAGAATGAAGTTGAAGAGGCCGATGAGCAGGAGGCCGAGGATGAGGCGCCACCCCCACGCCGCCAAAAGTCCACCATTGGTCGGCTGCTGCTGACCTCGGTGATGGGGGGAGGTGAAGCGCAGGTGCTCATGATCGTTCGCTATGTGGGCGACCCCACGCAACAGCGCCGCGGCAGGGCTGAGCAGGCCGCGGAGCAGGCCCCTGAAAAGGGCACCGGCCAGGACGATGCCACGCAGATGAACGAAGACGAACGAGAAACTCCCATCCACCCGGATTGACCGCCCCCCCGGGCGCATGACACGCGCCGCGGAAAGATGACCTTGGGAGGCATGGTCAGCGGGCTGTCTTCAGCCCGATGGCCATGCGAGTGCGTGAGGTACTCAGGACGCCCGGAACATTCGGGGACGCATGGCCATCGGCTGCGGACAGTCGCTGACCATGCCACCCAGGTTGGCCGCGAGACGCGTTCCTCCTGCGGGATTGCCCCCCCGGTCCATCCGCCCACCGCGCGGGCATATCGGGTACAACGGACAGCCGATGACCACGCGCGGCCGCCGGGGGGCAGGTCTTGGCCTCGGCAGTTACAGGATGCCGCGCAGGTATCGTGCCTCCTGCTGAGCGACCGTCGCGGGGTCTTCCCCCATCCACTCGACCGAGATGCAGCCTTTGAAGCCGACCTCGCGAAGCGCGACGATGATCGCGGGATAATCGAGATCACCTTCGCCGAGCAGCGCTCGCTCACCTTCCCGGCGGTTGGTCGCATGCACATGATGAATCCATGGCCCGAGCCGGTACAGCGCTGCGAGTGCATCATCCATGAACGTTGAAGGCTGAAAAATCAGCCCGATGTTGGGCCGGTCAATGCGTTCAACGAGTTGAGCGGTGGACTCGACGGTATCCATCAGGTTGTGGGCGTGGGTCTCGAGAGCCCATGTCAGATCGGGCGCGGCATCGGCCAGCCCACGCAGGCCGGTCACGGCTCGCAACCATTGGGATTCATCGGCATCAGCCGAGCCGGCCTTGCCCGTGAAGCATCGCACGCCCCGGGCGCCCACATCGCGGGCGGCCTCGACGACCCGGTGGCCGAGTTCAAGACTCGTGCGGGCAGTGGCATCGCTCGTGGTGAAGTCGAAATACGGCGAAACCATCGCCACTGCCAGGCCGGCCTCGCGCAGTGCTGTGCTGAGTTGCCCCCTCGCTTCAGGGGCGAATGCCTCAAGATGCGGCCACCAGAGCTCAACCGCATCGTAACCGGCTTCAGCAAGCACCGGCCATATCTGCTCCAGCGGCACCTCCACCGTGCGGTCGGCACCCCACTTGTTCTTCTGGAAGGCAATGGTGCAGAAACAAATCTCGATCATGGCAGGCTCCCATGCTCGGGGTTGCAGGAAAAGCGATCGCGCGTATTCTCGCAGATCAGCAGACCGATGCCCACGACCCCGTAATGCAGAGGGGTGGGCTCGGTTCACGGAGCAGCGCGCATGATTCCGCTACTCATTCTGGCCGCCGATGACCAACTCTACCACCCCCGGAATCTGCAACAACTCGCTGAGGCCGGGTACAGGGTCACTGCCGGCCGCGACTGGAAGCAGTGGTCGCCTTCCGAACTGCTCGCCCATTGCCGTGCGGCTGAGGTCATTATCACCGGCCGCCGTTCACCCCATCTGCCCGAAGGGCTCATCGACGATCCCGGCCGCGTGCGATGGCTGTGTCATCTGCATGGCACAGTGCGACACCTGGTCAGCCGTGAGCACATCGCCGCGGGTTTGCAGGTCACCAACTGGGGGGACACGCCGCGGCCGGTGGCCCAGGGAAGCATCGCCCTGCTGCTGGCCACGCTTCACCAGGTGATGGCGCTCGACCGGTACGCCCGCACCGGCCGGGATGAGCGCATCTGCCAGCACTATCTGACCGATCTTCCGCAGATGCAGGTCGGCCTCTACGGCTACGGCCCCATTGGCAGGCAGATCGCGGAGAAGCTCAAGGGGCTCGGGGCCACCGTGGCGATCCATGATCCCTATGCAAGCGATGTGCCCGGCGACATACGCATCTGCCCGTCACTGGAGACACTGTTCGAGACGTCTCATGCGGTGATCGTCATCTGCGGCCTCAACGAGCAGACGCGGGGATCGGTGACACGGCAGTTGCTCGAGCGCCTGCCACAGGGTGGGGTGCTTATCAACACCGCACGGGGGCCGATCGTCGAAGAGCAGGCCCTCGCCGACCTTGTCGGCGCCGGCCGCATCCTCGCCGGCTGCGATGTGATCGAGGATGAGTCAAACTGGCCCGCATCCCCGCTCGCGCAGGTTGAGGGGGCGATCCTCACACGGCACCAGATCGGGATCGGTGTCGGCCAGCCGCCCGAAAGGCGCGAGCACGAACCGCTGCCGGATTTCGTGATGGACAACCTCACGGCCTACCGCGAAGGCCGACCACTGCAGCACCTGGTCAGCGCTGACGTTTACGACCTGAAGACCTGACGGTCACACTCAACTGCCGTTGCTGTAACCTCTGCCGGGCAGAACCCTTCCGGACCCGGGCCGATGCCTGCCCCACCATGGCAGGCTCATTCGCCGGATGACTCCTCCGTACCCCCGCCCTGGCCGCCACGCCGGCGGCGCTTGCGGCGCCGGCGCTTGCGGTTGGAATAGCCACTGCCACCGGGGCCGCTCTCACCTTCCTGCTGTGTGGAGGAAGCATCCGCGGCGGGACTGTCCGGCACATCCCCATCAACCGGTTGCGCGCCCGGCGGTTCCACCGAGGGGTCGGCGCCACCGGCTTTTTCATCCGCGGCGGCGCCGGCTTCGCCGCCACCCGCATCATCTGCGCGGCCACGGTCACGGCCGCCACGGCGCTTGCGGCGGCGAGATCGTTTCGAGCCCGATGGCTCACCTTCTTGCGACGATGATGCGGTGTCACCGCCGCGGCTGTATCCCTTCGAGCCGGCACTGACCTGCTCATCGGCCGGTGGTGAGGGTGTCGCGGGTTCGGCCGTGGCGCCCTTCTGGCCGCCCTGAGACCGACCGCGCTTGGCCTGGCGAAGGGCTCGACGCGCGGCGGCCTCCTCGGCAGCCGCGGCATCCGCCTCCTGCTTCGCCCGGATCTCGCGGTCCTCGTCCTTGGAAAGCTTGCGGATGTTCTCCACCGGATAGGCGCTCGGGCTCGGGTCTTGGTCGAGACGGATCAGCACAAGTTGGGTCAGAATCTGGGTATCGATCACCGTCCCCGGGCCATCATCGGTCATCATGCGGCTCTGGCGGTGCGGCAGATTCTTGCGCAACTGCTCGTACGTCTGATCCTCATAACGCAGGCAGCACATCAGCCGGCCACACCGCCCGGATATCTTGCTCGGGTCGAGCGTCTGCTTCTGCACCTTGGCCGAGCGCATGGAGATGGGCTTGAGCACCTTGAGAAATTGCTTGCAACAACAGTGCTGCCCGCAACGCTCGTAGTCGGCCACCAGCCGCGCTTCCTCCCGGTCGTTGACCTGGTGCATCTCGATTCGCGTCTGGAACTCACTCGCGAGCCGGCGTACCAGCTCACGAAAGTCGACCCACTGCTCCGAAGTGTAGTGGAAGATAACCCGCTCACCCCCGAGCAGTTGCTCGATGTCCACAAGCTTCATCCGAAGCCCGAGCTGGTTGATCAGCCGGTTGGTGAACATGCGGTAATCGGGCTTGCGGGCATCGAGCCGTTCCTGCTCGGCAAGGTCCTCCCGCGTCGCCGTGCGCAGCACGCGGCCCTGCGTGGTGAACGGGTAATTCTTCCCGCCGGAGTTCTCGACATACTCGAGCACCTCCTTCCGCGTCAGAGACATGCCGCAGCCGCCGTTGGGACAGGTGGCGGTGAGCATCTCACCAAGCTCGATGCCGCGCGGCGTGCGGACAACCAGCTTGGTCCCGCAACCGGGTTTGCTGTCGAGGTCGCTCGGCAGTTCGGCGATGTTTCGCATGTAGCCGTAACGCACGACAAGGGTCTTGGGCGGCTCAGGCTTCTTCGGCCGCTCCTGCTCCTCTTCGAGCATGACAGGCAGTGGGACGATAGGCATGGGTCACTCCTGCTGGACAAAGCGCTTGGTCGGCCACCGCGCCTCGCACGAAGGCGCGAGGGCGGGGCGCTCAACGGTCTGTCACCGGGCCCGGTTTCAGCACCGCCCCACCGCCCGGCGGGCGAGGCGGGTCCATCAACAGGAGTGATGCCAAGAGTATAACCTCCACCGTGCGGCCATGACAAGAGCCCGTTCAACATGCCAACTCGAGGGGGGGCATGACACCTGGCACCGGCTCCCTTTGTAGCCAGAGAAGGTTGGGTGGCATGGTCAGCGGCTTCCGGG
>PUNN01000358.1 GCA_003552605.1 Phycisphaeraceae bacterium | reverse complement strand
TGTGGATGAGGATGATACCGCCCGCTCTCCAGCTGGGGCACAAACTCGCGTATCTGGTCCATGGCGACCTCTGTGACACGGGCATAGAGACTCCCTGCATCATCCCCCGGCTCGATGGCGATCGTCCTCTGCGACAACAGATCACCCGAATCCGCCCCCTCATCCATGAAGAAGAAGGTAGAAGCCGTCTCTTCCAGGCCGAGCACCAGGGCCCAGATCAGCGGATGCCGCCCGCGATTCTCCGGGAGGGCCGCAGGGTGAAAACCGACAACACCCAGGCGCGGGAGCTCAAGAAGGGGGGAACGAACCAACCGAGACCACCCGAAACAGAAGATGACGTCCGGTTCACACTCGCGGATCCAGTTCAGAGCCTCCTCCCCGTTGATATCCGGTGTGGAGCACACGGGAATGCCAGCCTCTTCGGCGATCGGAGTGAGATCGACATGGTCGGCATTGAAGGTCGATTCTGAAAGGGTGCAAACCCCAACGACATCTGCCCGCATCGCGATCAGTTCACGTAGCGCGCACGCGGAGAATTCAACGGCACCAATGAACAGTATTCTCATTGTTCGGGGTAATCATAAAAACGTTTCTTCAGGAGATCATTCAGCGAGCGCTGCTCCAGAGCCTGAACGATGGTCTCACTCGCTCCCCCATTTCCGTAGGGATTTTCCACCATCGGGAGATTCGACTGAAAATCATCCGAGAACAACTCATCCAGCGCAGTGGAGATGGAAGCACGCTCAGGTTCGCAATCGATCACACTCGCGGCTCGCAGCCGGCCCCGCTGCCGCTCCCCAATATTGATCGTGCCCTTCTTGAAGCTTGGCACCTCCAGCAATCCACTGGAAGAATTCCCGACCACCCCATCCACATGCTGGAGGCATGAGAGGTAGCGCAACTGCCCGAGCGACGTATAGGCCCGCGCCTGCGGATGTTGTGCACAAAACGCCTCGATCTTTTCGAACAGCACGCGACCCTCAGTATCCGCATTGGGCATGGTGAAGATCAGGCCTGTATCTTCCAATTCCGACAATGCCGCGAGCAGTTCATCCATCTGCCCGGCGCTGGTGCCGTGCTCCAGGGTCACCGGATGAAAGGTGATGAGCAGATTGCGCGTGGCCAACTTAAAATCCAGCGCTGCCTCCAGCTCTTCACGGGTAAGCAGCTTCAGGCGCAAGATGTTGTCGATGCCCAGGCCACCGACATTGTAGACCCGTTCCGGTTCCTCACCGAGCTGGATCACCCGACGTCGGTACTCCTCGGCCGCGACAAAATGCAGATGCGACATCTTGGTAATGCTGTGTCGAATCGCCTCGTCGAACGCCCCCTGTGTCGTCTCGCCACCATGCAGGTGAGCGATCGGCACCCTCGCCACCATGGCGGCCGCCGCCGCAGATAACAGCTCGTAACGATCGCCCAACACCACCATCAGGTCCGGCTTCAGTTCGGTCAGCGCATCGGCGAAGCCGATCATGCCCAGCCCCATGGACTTGGTCACGCCGACCGCCGTGTCCGAGCTCAGCAGCATCTCGACCTTGCGATCGACCTGGAAGCCGTCCTCCTCGATCGCCTCGACCGTCAGGCCGAACTCGGGCGACAGGTGCATGCCGGTGGCGATGAGCTGCAACTCCAGCACCGGCGACTGGAGGATCCCCTCCATGACCCAGCGCAGCAGACCGTACTCGGCGCGGGTGCCCGTGACGACGCAGATCTTCTTCATGGTTCAATCAACTCGTCGGCGGCGTAATCCCGTGTGGTGGTCCGCCCCATCACCTCATCCCAGCGCATCGGCGAGATGCCGGTTCCGGGGCGCTTGGCGGTGACGTTCTCCGGCGTAAACACCTCGCCGGCCCGGATCGGCCCAGCGGCAACCAGCGACTTGCGCGCGATGGGCCGATTCCCGACCTCGCTGGGGCTCGGGCGCTTGATGCCGTCGCCCAGCGCCTGCTCGATGTTGCGGATGGCCCGCACCATGGCGGTGAACTCCCCGGGTTCGAGGCTGGCCTCGTGGTCCGGGCCGGGCAGGGTGCGGTCGAGCGTCAGATGTTTTTCTATCACCGTCGCACCCAGCGCCACGGCGGCGATGGGGACCTCGATCCCCGGCGTGTGGTCGGAGTAGCCGACCGCCACACCAAAGGCGTCACGGATCCTGTTCATGGCGCGCAGGTTCACGTCGACCATGGGCGTGGGGTACTCGGTGTTGCAGTGCAACACCGTGATCCGGCTACGCGGCGTTCCGGCACCCCCCAATGCCGCCAGGGCGTCCTCGATCTCGCCGAGCGTGGCCATCCCGGTGGAGAGGATCACCGGCTTGCCAAGGCCGCCGATATGGCGCAGGTAGGGGAGGTTGGTGATCTCGCCCGAGGGCACCTTGAAGCACTCCGCCCCCAACGAAGCCAGGTAGTCAAGGCTCGGGACGTCGAAGCCGGTGGAGAAGAAGCCGATGCCCCGCTCTCGACAGTGGGCCATCAGCGCCTCATGCATCTCGTCACTCAGCTCGAGCTGGCGCAACATGGCGAACTGCGACTCGTCCTTTTCCGTGGTGCGCGTCTGGTACTCGGCCTTGGGGGCACTCTGGGTCACCAGGCGTTCGGCGCTGAAGGTCTGGAACTTGACCAGATCGGCACCCGCCTCGGCGGCCGCGTCGATCAGTTGTTTCGCAAGCTCGAAGTCACCGTTATGGTTGACGCCGGCTTCGGCGATGATGGTGGTGTGTTCAGTCACGATGGGTACTCACGGTTTTTCCGGGCTCCACATCCCGTAGTACGACCTGGCCGGCGCCGATGATCGCGCCATCACCGACTTCGATGCCCTCCTTCAGGATGGCGCCACTGCCGATGAAGCAGCCCGAACCAATCCGGACACCGCCATTGACCCGGGAGCCGGTCGAGATGTGGCAATGGGCGCCGATTGCGGCATCATGCTCGATCAGTGCCTGGCTGTTGACGATGCAGTTCTCACCTACGCGGGCGTTGGCGTTGATCAGAGCGCCGTGCATCAGGATGCACCCCTCCCCCAACTCGGAATGCGGGGAGCAATACGCAGACGGCGACTTGATCACCGGGATTTCGGCGCCGTGGCTCTTGAGCAGTTCGAAGAGGCGAATTCGGGTTGCGGGGCTCTTGATCTGGCCGACGGTGATCAGTGCCCGAGGGGTCTCCACCAGCAGGGCGGGCAGATCATCATCGGTACCCACCACGGGGTATTCCAGGATTGGCTCAGAACCGTCGGCTGGTGGCTGCACGACGCCAGCGATCCGATACACCGCCTCGGCCTCGATGACATCGACAGCCGCATGGCAATGGCCGCCGCCACCCAGAAGCAACAGCGGCTTCACACCAGCCCCGCACTGCTCGGCAGATTGATGATTCGCTGTGCTAGCGACTCCGCCACCGGCACCGGCGCGCGCGGGCAACCCCGGTACGGTTCCAGCTGATGCATCAACATCCAGGCCGGCCGCGTCATCAGTCCGGCTTCGTTGGTTGCCTCCAGGACGCGGTCCCGCTGTTGCGCCTCACCCTCGTCCAGCAGCAGTGTCTGGAACCAGTAATTGCTCTCGCTACCTTCCGGCTCCCTTACCAGGCGTGCACCTTCGACACCGGAAAACGTTTCCCGATAGCGATCGGCCAGATGCCGCTTGGCAGCCAGGAAGTCGGGCAGCTGCTCCAGTTGCGCGCAACCCAGCGCGGCGTTCAGGTTGGGCATGCGGAAGTTGTAGCCGATCTCGTCATGCACGTACTCCCAGCGATGTGGCTGCTTGGCCGTGGTCGTCAGATGCTTGGCGTGATCGGCCAGACGCTCGTCATCGGTCAGGATGGCGCCACCGCCGCCGGTGGTGATGACCTTGTTGCCGTTGAAGCTCAGTGCCCCCAGCAGCCCGAAGGTGCCGGTGTGGCGTCCATGATAGCGACTGCCAAGGGACTCGGCCGCATCCTCGACCAGCGCCAGGCCGTAGTCGTGGGCGACCGCCATCAGGCCGTCCATATCGCAGGGATGGCCAAAGGTGTGCATCGGCACCACCGCGCGTATCGGTCGGCCCGTATGGCGGTTGCGGATGCCGGCGGCCGTACGCTCGGCTGTGTGCCCCAGCCAGTCCCGCAGCGCATCGGGATCGAGCCCCAGGGTCGCTTCACTGCTGTCCGCGAAATGCGGCGTCGCCCCCAGGTAGTGGACCGCGTTGGCGGTGGCGACAAAGGTCAGCGCCGGGACGACGACCTCGTCGCCCGCCCGCACGCCGGCCAGCTGCAGCGCCACCTGCAATGCCGCCGTGCCGTTGACCACGGCCACCGCGCGGCGCGCGCCGGAGTACTCGGCCAGCTCGCGCTCGAAGCGGTCGACGTAGGCCCCGACGGAAGAGACAAAGGTGGATTCGATGCAGTCCTGCACATAGCGCTGTTCGTTGCCCTGGAAGCGCGGCTCGTGCAATGGGACGGGGCCTTCACCCAGCACCGACTGCAGGGCCTCGACCACGGCTGTCGGCAATGGCGTCATAGGTTGTACTGATCCGCCTTGTAGCGCGCCAGGTTGGCAGGGTCCGTGAACCACTCCGCCGTCTCCGCCAGACCGCGCCGGAAGCCGTCCAGCCCGCCGTATGCCGGCGTCCAGCCAAGCAGGTCCCGCGCCCGGGTGTTGTCCGCCCAGAGGCGCTCGACCTCGCTCTTGTCCGGACGCAGCCGCTGTTCGTCGGTCTCGATCTCGATGGTGGCGTTCATCACATCGGCGATCGCCTGGACGGTATCGCCGATGCTGATCTCGAAATTGCTGCCGACATTGATCACCTCGCCTACGCCCGCATCACTCTCCAGCGCCTTGATGAAGCCCTGGACGGTATCGGCCACGAAGTTGAAATCGCGGGTCGGATGCACCGCCCCCAGCTTGAGCCGCCGTTGGCCGCTGGCGATCTGGGTGATGATGGTCGGGATGACCGCCCGCGCCGACTGGCGCGGTCCGTACGTGTTGAAGGGCCGCAGCGTTACCACCGGCGTGCCGAAGGAGAGATAGAAAGACTGAGCGATCTGGTCCGCCCCGATCTTGCTCGCCGAATAGGGAGACTGGCCCTGCAGCGGGTGGTCCTCGGTGATGGGTACGAACTGTGCCGTTCCATAGACCTCGCTGGTGGAGGTATGGACCACCTTGCGGACACCGAGTTCGCGCGCCGCCTGCACCACGTTGAGCGTGCCTTTGATGTTGGTGTCGACGTAGGTATCCGGCGAGTGGTACGAGTACGGGATCGCGATCAGCGCCGCCAAGTGCAGGACGGCATCGCACCCCGTCATCGCGGTGCGCACACCGTGCGGATCGCGGATGTCGCCGGAGAAAACCTCGAACTGCCCGCGTACATCATCGGCACAGTGATCCAGCCAGCCCCAGGAGTTGAAGGAGTTGTAGAGGACGAAGGCCTTGACGTCGTAGCCTGCGCGGACGAGGGCTTCGGTGAGGTGGGAGCCGATGAAGCCATCGGCGCCCGTTACGAGT
This sequence comes from Phycisphaeraceae bacterium, assembly GCA_003552605.1. GTDB lineage: Bacteria > Planctomycetota > Phycisphaerae > Phycisphaerales > Phycisphaeraceae > B1Sed10-187. Next base: position 2,161 of record PUNN01000358.1, on the reverse strand, counting down.
ATTTTATTGGACATGTTCGCGCTCGATTAAAAATTCAACCCAATCCCAGTCACGGGGCGTATCCAGATCCACGGAACGATCCTGCGGCATGATGTAACACAGCGTATCCGGCCCCACGAACCGGCGCTGTTCCAGAAGCCAATCCCTCCGGGCCAGATAGAGGGCCCCATTGAGGGCATAGGCCGGTGGCAGGTCCTGTCGTCTGGTGATTGCGGGCTGGTCCGGAATCATGGGCTCCAGGCGGTCTTGTTCGTCACGTTGGTACATCCAGTACGGGTGCTTGTCTACGGCGGTTACCGATACGGCCGAAGGCGCATCCCGCTCAAGGCAGAGCTGCACGATGCCCTCGATATCCTCCACAGCCCGCAACGGCGAGGTGGGCTGGAGCAACAGCACCCAGTCGACCTCGGGAAGCTGCTCCAGCGCATGGATTACCGGCTCGATACCCGGGGTGTCATCCGCCGAGAGGGCCGCCGGACGCATGAAGGGGACTTCCGCACCCAGTTCGCGGGCAACGGCAGCGATCTCATCGTCCTCGGTGCTCACAACGATGCGGTCGACAGACCCCGCTTGCCGTGCCACCTCGATGGTCCATCCCAGCAACGGTTTCTCCGCAAGGGGCTTGATGTTCTTGCGGGGAATGCCTTTGGAGCCTCCGCGTGCCGGTATCAGCGCGAGAAGCCTCATTGCCACTCCTGATGTGCCCGATCCAGGGTTTCGGGAAGACCGATATCGAGCCAGTACTCATGGATGGGGAAGGCGCTGACGCGATACTGCTGTTCCATCGCCCTTTCCATGAGCTGCGGCATATCGAAGAACTGGCCAGACGGGACCAGTTCCAGCAAGCCGGGGTCCAGGAGATAGATGCCCGCATTCACGTAGTGGCTGAGGACCGGCTTCTCCTCCATCGCGTACACCGTGACATCATCCATCCGGACAACCCCGTAGGGGATCTGGGTGGTGTGTTCCCGAACACAGAGGGTCGCAGCCGCTTCATGCTCTGAATGGAAGTGCAACAAGCGCCCATAATCGACGCGGGTCAGCACATCACCATTCAGAACCAGCAAGGGGTGCTCGGGCATGGCGGGCAGCAGACTCAGTGCACCGGCCGTGCCCAGCGGCCTGTCCTCTTCGACGTACTGGATATTGACCTGCCAGGATTCGCCATTCCCGAAATAGTCCTGGATCTGTTCCTTGAGATAGTTGACGGAGAAGTAGAACTCCCGGAAGCCCGCCTCGATGCACTGCTCGAGAATGATCTCCAGAATGGGCTTGCCGCCTACGGGCAGCATCGGCTTGGGGCACTCGCTCGTCAGATGTTTCAGCCGCTCCCCTTTCCCCCCGGCCATGATCACGACTGAGTTGGGCCGTTCCCTGGGCTTAATAAGCTCTTCGAGGAGAAAGAGTCGTACCACTCGCCCAGTATCATCGAGCGCCGGAATCTGATGGATGACCTCACGTCGCATCAGCTTCAGCGCATCCTCTTCCGTGGCTGTTGCCGGGAGGGAACGAAAGTCACGATGCATTACCCCTTCGATCGGCGTTTCGAGACCCTCTCCCCGGAGCAGCGCTCGGCGAATATCACCGTCGGTCACGGTGCCCAGCAAATGGCCATCATGATCAACGACCAAAGCAATCTGAGCTGCTCCGCGATCGATAATGGAGATCGCTTCCCGCACGGTGCAAGCTGGGGAAACCTTGTATTTAGATAGTTCCTTCACGTTTACTCCGCGTTTCAGACACTACTAGGCATGTTGAGTCATTGCATGGAACATGCTGTTTCGGGCCGCAAGCTCGGTATATGTGCCGCTATCGACGACCTGCCCCTTCTCCAGCAGATAGATGCGGTCACACTGCCTAACAGTTCCCAAGCGATGGGCAATCATAATGATCGTTTTCTTGCCTGAAAAATCGTGGATGGCATCCATGACCAATTTCTCGGTAATCCCGTCCAAGGCGCTGGTCGCTTCATCCAGCACCAGCACATCGGCATCGTCGTAGAGCGCGCGGGCGATGCCGATGCGTTGCCGCTGACCACCAGAGAGCTGTATTCCGCGCTCACCGACGCGGGTATCAAGCCCTTCCGGTAGATCGTCCAGAAGTTGGTCCAGGTGGGCCATCCGCGCTGCACGGCGAACGCTCTCCTCGTCGATCTGTTCCG
>PUNN01000237.1 GCA_003552605.1 Phycisphaeraceae bacterium | reverse complement strand
GAACACGTAACCCACGCGCACGTCGTAGCCGTAACTGCTCACCCCGTAGCTGATCGAGCCCGCCCGCTTCTCGCTGTCGGAGAACGGTTCGATGCCGACAAGTTCCCGAATCTGTGTGTCGCAGAGCACGCTCATGGGTGAATCTCCTTGTCGCATCGTGGCTCGCGGCGGCTGACACGTGGCCGCTTGCCGGCGTGTTTCCCGGAGCAGGCACCGAACCGTGCTGCCCCGGCCATGGGGGACGCGGGGATCTGCCTCGGCGTCCCCGGTGGGCCCGTCGCCGCGGATCGCGGGTGCCGGTTCCCTTACGCACTCACCCTATTTTAACCCCCATATATTGTGGCGCCAAGGGGGCCAGGGCCGATATATGGTATTTTTCTTTCGCCGGCGCCCCGCTGGCGCCCGCAACGTCACTACTGGGCGATGCTTATGCGCCGAAGAATTTTTCGCCCGATCTCGCCCATTGCAAGTGCGCGACAGCCCCGCGACAGGAATTGACAGCTTTTCCACCGGCCGCGGGACAGGGGACATGGTCGTAACTATCTGGCATACACTATTTTACCCGCATTTTGGCCCACCTGGACCCTCAGCCGCAGTGCCACCGGGCTGGCTCATCTTTTGTAAGTGGCGCCGCCATATGAAGATACGATGGCGCCGTGCCCATCGCGGCCGCCTGGGGCATCTAGCCACGCTCTCAACTGGCCGATATCATGGACCATCACGCTGCATCGGTTGCCTGCCCGTTGCTCAGCGGTACGGTGGCCCTGCACCTTGGGTGTGGGTGTCAGTGCCGCCGCGAATCGGCCGACCCGGGCCCGTTGATGTGGAGCCAGCCATGACCGCCCGCCCTGATCGGCCCGGCCATCCCGACCCCCCACCCCCGGAAGCCCCGAGCTCCCCGCACCCTTCAGAACCCCCGCAAACCCCCGGATCGGCGGATCATGACCGGCCGCACCCGGCGACGGCACCGGCCCATCCACCCGTCGCGCTTTCCCCGCACGCACATCCGGCCGTGTCACCGAAGGCGCCCGCCGAGTCGAGGACGGGGCCGCTCACATCTCGCGCTGCGGCCACGAGGTTGCCCCCCGCCCCGTCACCGCCGCGACCCGAACCGCGCATCGTGGAAACGGCACCGGCAATGGCCGATGTTTCATCCGCGCCCGACGCTGCGGCGGCACCGCCAATCGGGCTCGTGGCGATCGACCTCGATGGCACCCTGCTCACGTGCGACAAAAAACTGTCACTGCGCTGCGTACGTGCCATTGACCGGGCACAGCGACAGGGTGTCGCCGTGGTCATCGCCTCGGCAAGGCCGCCGCGGGCGGTTCGCGAAATATACCGGCTGCTCGGGCTCGACACTGTGCAGATCAACTACAACGGCGCCCTGATCCACGATGCACCGCGCAAGCGCCATATCTTCCACCGCCCGCTGCCCGTGCCGCTTGCCCGGCACGTGACCGAGCTCGCCCGTCGCATGGATGGCAGCATCGCGGTGAGTCTTGAAATCCTCGATCGATGGTACACCGACCACATCGTCGAAGGGCTCGAAACCGAAACCTCCCGCAGCTTCGACCCCGATTCCATCGCGCCGTTGCACGCCTACCTCAACCGGCCGATCACCAAGCTGATGCTGCTTGCCCCACCTGAGCGGCTCGCCCCGGTGCGCGAGTGCATCGGCCAGCGGTTCGAAGGCCAGATCGGCCTGGCCTTCACCGACCCGCACCTGATCCAGGTCCATCACCCCGGTGCATGCAAGGCGCGTGCCCTCGAGCGGGTGGCCCGGATGTATGGTGTGGATCGCGCCAACGTCATGGCCATCGGCGATGCGCCCAACGATGAGTCGATGCTCCGCTGGGCCGGCTGGGGCGTCGCCGTGGCCAATGCCTGGCCGCAAGCACGTAATGCCGCGAAGGCCATCGTCCCGAGCAATGATGAGGACGGTGTGGCCTTCGCCATCGAACGGTACGTGCTGGGTGAAGGACCATAACAGCCGCACAGGCCGCCTCGCCCCCGCTTCCGGCCGGGCTGCCCCTCGATTTCGGCCTGGAAACCGGCTTACTGTCGACCTGCCTTCTACAATTGCATTGGACCGGGGCGTGGAGGTATCCCCTATGTGTATTTGTCACTCCTGCCGGAACCTTGTGATGGCCACGGTTCCCGCGTTGCTGCTGGTCATGGCCTCATCCGCCGTTGCCGGCTGGGCCACGCCGCGGCTGGTGCTTGGGCCATCGGACAACATCGCCCTCGATCAGCCCCGGGTCGCTGTTGAACTATTTTCCGATGCGGATGCCACGCAGAGCTTCGGGCCGGAAATGTTCAACACCTTTCTGCTAGACACCGGGGCCACGAGCACGCTTGCCGTGGGATATGCCGTCGAGGAGATGACTGCCAGCGGCTACCTCGTCGACGGCACACACGAGGAACAGGGTGTGGCCGGGACCGCCTGGTTCGATGTCTCCGCCCCCTATCGCGTGGACTTTGCAGGCAGCGATGGCTTGCGCCAGACGATGCTCGATCAGCGCATCCTGTCCAACCCTGACATCAATTTCGGTGGGTTCCACGGCATCATCGGCATGACCGGCATGGTCAACCGCGTCACGGAACTGGATATGACCGGCTGGTCCGGCGGCATCGACTGGATGCAGCCGGAGGACCTTTACATGAAGGTCCATTTCCACGATGCCGTCCCAGAGCCGATAGCGGGTACCGGGCCGCGCTACAGCGTGACGGCCAATCTGGTGGAGTTCACGCCGGAGGGCGAGCCGCCGCTGCCCGATGCGGCCCCCCTGCCGTTTGTGGAGATGACTGCCTCGCGCGGCACACGACGCTCGACGGGGCAATTCGTCTTCGACACCGGTGGACAGATATCCATTATCTCGACGGCGATGGCCGCCGAACTTGGTATCGATCCGGAGCAGGATGCCCTCGCCATCCTGCCCATCGAGGGCGTCGGTGGGTCGACCGAGATGCCGATCGTCCCCTTCGATCGCCTGATGCTCCCCACCGAGCAGGGCGTCGAACTGACTTGGACGGACTTGCGCATCGGTGTACTGGACATTCATCCGGCCCTTGATGGCATCTTCGGAAGTGACCTGTTGACCTCCGGCTGGTTCGACGCCGTATTCGCCTCTGGCGTCGATGGTTACATCGAGCGCGCGCACCTGGTTTTCACCGATGCAAGTGAGGGCGCCGGCTCGCTGCAATTCGATCTGCGATCCGGACTTGATCAGGTGCTCATTCCCGGCGACCTGACCGGTGATGGTGTGGTCGGCGGCGGCGACCTTGCGATCATGCTCGCAAACCTCGGGCAGCCGGCTACAGAGGCGCAGGGTGACCTGACCCTCGATGGGCGGGTTGGGATGCGCGATGTTTCCGTGCTGCTGCGCAACTGGAACAGCCCAAAGTCACCGCCAGCGGCGTTCGTCGACGGTACCTGGGTTCCCGAACCGGCCACCCTTGCGCTGTGGGCCGTGGCGGCGCCGCTGCTGCTGCTGCGTCGCCGAGGCCGGTAAGACGCAGCCGGCCTGACGGCCGGGTTCTACTGCAGTTGCTGATATGCAACCGACACAACTGCCCCTGCCCCCTGCCCGGGTGCATGACACTTGGCGCGGGCTCACTTTGGGTCCAAAGTCCAGAGAAGGTTGGGTGGCATGGTCAGCAGCCGTCTGCGGCCGATGGCCATGCGGCGTGGAAGGTTGTGGACGTCCGGAGTGCCTCGCGGACTCGCATGGCCATCGGCTGCGGACAGCCGCTGACCATGCCACCCTCGGGCTCGCCCGCCGCGGCGCTGGTCATGCGCCCGTTCACCCTGTCGGTGTGGCTGTGAGGTTTGACTCCGGGCCGGGGGGTATCTACATTAAATGTCTGCCCACCTGATGGTGACTGTAGCTCAGTTGGTTAGAGCACGTGGTTGTGGTCCACGGGGTCGGGGGTTCGAGTCCCCTCAGTCACCCTTGCTTTCCCATCGCGACCGGCCCGTCCGTAACCGGCGGTGCGGCAAACATTTACAATTTACCGGACCGCCGGGCTGCCGCTGTGCATCCAGGGCGGTCAATCTGCGGCCAGCACCTCGATGCCCTTGATCGCCGGGCCTGCTCGGTGGGGCTCGAGGCGTATTGAAAGCTCGTTGTCCTCCACTTGCACCCGGTGCTCGATCACGAAGGGCCGCCGCTCGCCGCCGGCCGCGGCGTAGACATCGAGTTGCTCGTGAACAACCTCACCTTTGACCTGCACATCAAACACGCGGGCCCCTTCCCGGAAGAACTGCGGGTTGATCTCGGCAAAGTGCAGCCGTACTTCGTAATGCCCCGGCTCCACCTCCAAAGCGTAGTCGACCGCCCGGTTGGACCAGCGCTCGGTCTGGTAGACCGGCTCAAGCGGCCCGGCATCATCGATGGGCTCGCGGGTGCTCCACAGCGCTGTCCCCGGGAGCCGGACCCGCTCGCCTGCCCAGAATCCGGTAGGTGCATCCACCTCCTCGCCGGCACAGTTGATGCGTTTTGCAAACCGCAGCGGCCGCACCGCCACCGGCTCCCCCCGCTCGCTGCGCAGGCCCTCATCGTCACGCAGACGCAGCGCATAGCGATAATCGGCGCCCGCTTCGAGCCCCTCATCGACCATGCGGTCGACCTCGCCGATATCGAATGTCTCGATCAACTCGAACTGCCCATCTGCCCCCTCTGCCCTCAATAGCTCGATCGCGTCCACATCAGGCTCGACCTGCCCCGACCACCGCAGCCGCGCCGACCGCGCGGCGGGGGCTGCTTCGAGGGTGAGGTCGTTGCGCGGCGGCCGGTTCTCAGGCACGGCAACCCGGATCGACGCCGGTTCACTCCGCCGCCCTACCATGTCCACCGCCACCACCGTGTAGACCACTTCCTGCCCCCGAGGCGGGTCAGTGTCAGCAAACCTCAGCTCCTCCGCGCGGGGGGAAACTTTTTCGAGCAACGGCCCCTCCCCCGGCTCCCCGCCGCGATACACCCGGTAGGTTGCGATACCCGTGTCATCACTCGCCGGGGCCCACATCAGTGCAACCCGGTAATGCTCCACCTCCTGCTCGCGCAGCGCCTCGATCGCATCCGGCGGCTCATGGTCGGGCAGCACCTCGATCATGTGCCCACCGGTGGGCCGGCGAAGGAGCTTCTCATCACCCGCGTGGCCCTCGATGTAAAGCTCGAGCGCCTCGTGCGTGGCTTCGCCCGGCAGGTCGGCCGTAAAGGCATCTTCCAACGTGCGATCCATCATGACCGCATCGAACGACTCAGTGCCCACCGGCCTGTATCGCAGGGCAAGCTCGATCTCATCCGGCAGCCGCGCCACCGCCTGACCTTCCAGCCGCACTTCGTGTGACCGACCCGCCCATACGAAATCGGCCACCTCGATTCGGTACAGCGGCGCTGGCCCTTCCCAGGGACCGGCCGTCTCCTGCAATCGCAGGCGGCCATCCTCGAACCAGACGGCCTGCTCGCCGATGACGATGCGGTCGCCTTCCACTCGCGGATCGGGCGCAGTGGTGTTCTCATCGGTCAAGAAGCGGAAGCTGTAAGTCAGGCCATCGAGTTCGCGCCGGTTCTCGGCAGGGACGTTGTCCCCCGCCATCACCAGCATGCCCGCCGCGCCTGAAGCACCGGAGAAGTCGATGCCCAGCCAGTTGTCCGGCCGGCCGATGATCGCCGAGCCATCGGCCATCGGCTCGAAGTGCTCGTGCTGCCTCGGCACCCAGCCCCAGCGCTCGCGCTTGCCGTGATGCCAGATGGTCAGGTTCCGCTCCGGCCCGTGCGGCATGTAAGCCTGCGTGCGCCGGGTGAGCTGGCTGATGACGATGTCATCCTCATCCTGCCAGCGGTTGCGGAACGCGAAGAAGCCCCAGCGGTCATCATGCACGTACTGCGGCATGACCTCGCCGGGGTAGACCGGCTCGAGATCGAGCGGCGTGTTCACGAAGGCGAAAACGGTGTAATGCGGGTAGGCCGCGGTGGTGTCAAAGGGGGTGCTGTTGGCCTCATCCCAATCGCGGATGTAGTGGTTGTAGTACCACCACAGCCCCGCCCGGGGCTCCTCCGGCAGGGCGCCGTAGCCGATGGCGAACTTCGCCGCGCCGCTGATGCCGCTGCGTGCCCAGATGTTGTGCGGATAGCCGCCGCGCTCTGGGAACCCCGAGCGCAGGTTGCCCATGTCCTCGCCCTGCGGGATGGTCAGCAGTATCCACCGCAGGCTCAACCACTGCGCGTGGGGCCGCGGCGAGATGAAGTCCTGTCCGGCGCTGCACTGCCACGCCTGAAGCGCGGTGAGGAAGATGATGTGCGAGCTCATGATGCCCGTGCCATCGCCTTCGGCGAAATAGCCCCCGCTTCCGAATCCTTCGGTCATGTTGCGCTTCATGGAGCGCTTGCTGCTTTCGATCAGATTCTCGATCCGATCAGGGTCGGCGACCTCCGGATTGTGGCGAATGGCCAGCAGGGCCAGGGCACCGCCACCAACCTGCATTCCCCAGTGGTTGCTTCGCGGGTTGTGCCGCGCCCCGCGTACGAGGGCGGAAAGCTCGCTCGATCCGCCTTCGTTGTATCGCTCAATCGCACGGGTGACTTTCTCGCGAAAATCATCATCCCAACTGTCGTAGAGCAGGTCATAGGCCAGGGCCATCATGCCCAGCGATGGCCCCGCGCGCAGCGCTCCGAGCGGATCGCGAAAGGAGTAGCGGTTGTCGCGGTCGCGCTGCCCCTCGAGCATCAACTCGACACTCTTACGACCGAGTTCGGCATACTGCTCATCTTCCGTAAGCTGCCACAGAAGCCCGTAGCCGACGGCGTGTGAGAAAGTGAACGCCTCACCATCGTCGGCATCAGACACCGGGCTCGCCGCGCCATCGCGTCCCTGCCGGCCCCGGTTGGGGTTGTAGCGCTCGGGCATGGCGCGGCCATCCTCACCATCGAGCAACTCGCGAAGTCGCTTCAGGATCGCCTGTCCCTCCGGTGTCTGAGCGCGTTGCCGCAGGGCCGGAAGGTCATCGCGGCGGAAGAGTAGGCGCGGGTGCTCACCGGGTTCCGGCTCGGCGTGGCCCTCGACCTCGGCCGGCCAGGGCGGAGACTCGGGCTCCCCCGCATCGGCGCCCGCCATCCACGGTCCCGCGGCGAACATCATCACGACCATCGCCAGCCCCAGGCCGCGCCAACCACGCAATCTACCGTACGCCATCGTTGTCTCCTCAGCTTGTCTGAACATGGTCCCCCGATGCTGCATCCTTGCAACGCCAGCCCCGACAGTGTTATTGCAGGCCGCAGTCAGCCCGAAAATTGCTCCGGAGATACAGACAAACGCATGTCGCTTGGCGCGCGGCCTCAGCAGCCGTGTTTTCGGGGGCGGCTGGTGGCCCAGGGGTGAATCCCCTGTCTCGGCCCGCGATGGCCATCGGGCTGACGACAGCACGATGATACCGCCAGTTGTGCTCATCCTTCCCGCGGTTCGCGTGATGCCCGCTCCGGGGGGGGGTGCATGACACGTGTCGCGGCTGCCCCCAATGGTCGGACCCAATCCCAATAGGGTGGCATGGTCAGCGGGCTGTCTTCAGCCCGATGGCCATGCGAGCCCCGAACGCGCCCCGCGGCTCCCGGGCCGCATGGCCATCGGCCGCGGACGGCCGCT
>PUNN01000384.1 GCA_003552605.1 Phycisphaeraceae bacterium | reverse complement strand
GCTCGCATGGCCATCGGGCTGAAGACAGCCCGCTGACCATGCCACCCTATTGGGATTGGGTCCGAGCATTGGGGGCAGCCGCGACACGTGTCATGCACCCTACCCTGGGGGGCCGCATGGCCATCGGCTGCGGACACCCCCGGAACCCGGAACCCGGAACCCGCCCCCCCGGGGAACCCGGGCCCCGGTCTTCCCCGGTCCCCCGGCGCCCTCGGAGTCCCCCGCCCCCCTTGCCCGGCGTATTCGCCACGCCACGGGTTTTCACGTCGTAGCGAGCGCCATCAGGCGATGGGGGTCTGGTGCTGCCGCCAGAATCGCCGCGGAGACGGTGGCGTTCAACGGGAAGAACCCGCCGAGGGCAGCACGCCCCGGCCCTGGAGTGCCTCGCGCAGGCGGGGGAGGATGGCGCTGTGGATCTGGCTGACGCGGGATTCGCTCATCTCCAGTGTCTGGCCGATCTCGCGCATCGTCATCTTTTCGTAGTAATAGAGGATCACGATCAGCCGCTCGGCCCGTGACAGGTGCCGACCGATGGCGTCCTTCAGCTCCGAGCACATCGCCACGTGGTCTGGCGATGGTGTGTTGGCGGCTTCGATCACATCGCCGAGGCAACTCGTGTCATCCTCCGTGGCGTTGCCGGGTGCCTGCATGCTCACGGTGTGGACCACCTCCGCATCGCGGCGAAGCCGGGCGAACTTCTCCCCCCCGAGGTCGAGGTGACTGGCCGCCTCCTGGTCGGTCGGCTCGCGGCCGAGGCTCTGTCGCAGCTCGCGCTTGGCGTTGGCAAGGATGCGGGAGCGCTGCCGCACCAGCCGCGGGGCCCAGTCGATGGTCCGGAGGTAGTCCACCGCGGCGCCGGCGATGCGGAGGCTGGCGAAGGTCTCGAACTTCACCTGCCGCGACGGTTCGAAGCTGTCGATGGCATCCATCAGGCCGAAGCAGCCCTGCTGGATGAGATCATCCTGGTCGACCTCCATCGGCAGGCGCCGGCCGATGCGCTCGACCACGCGGTGAACCAGCGGCAAATAGTGCTCGACAAGCCGGCAGCGCAGGTCGCTGTCGCGCGTCTCGGCGTAGCGGTCCCACAGCGCGGCGATGCGGTCGGCCTCACCCTCGCCGTCTGTCTCGTCGGGGGCCTGTAGGGTGGGTTTATCGGGTGCGAGACCGGTGGGGTTCGCCCGGGACACATGGGACTTGTCCGCGGCGGCTCGTGTGGGGGTATTGCTCATCGTGTCGGTTTCCCTGGATCGCCTCGTTGACGGGGCTGGACCAATCCGGCCATGTGGCATCGGCCGAGCAGCCGGGCCGAACCACCCCGCCCCCGCAGTCACCCCCGAAATCGCAGCCGCGCCAACCGCCCCGACCGGCGCAGTCGTTGCACCCGGCCCGATGAAAAGCCCCCCGCCCCGAGGGCCCGCAGCCACTTCCGCGCCCGACCGGCCGCCGATGAGTGGATCGCGGATCGAAACTCTCCCCCACTCGCGGCGTTTCCGGGCGAGGATAGTATGACGGGAACGAGAAGAGCGGATCAGAGCCGCGCGATGATGCGGCCGCGCTGTTATGCGCTTTGGTCACCGTGCGTTTTTGGTTCGGAGGTGCTGCGGTGGTGAGTTGGGGGGGATGAGGTGAGGCGGTGGCGGGCTGGTTCGATGGATTGGGGGTATTGCGGCAGCCAGGGGGCCTGTTCAACGAGCATTTCATCCACCATCTGCCACACTTCCGGAGGCTCGCAGATGGCGCCGACAAGCGGGTCGTGCAGCATCGCCTGCTTGAGCAGTGTGACGTCCCCGGCCAGCCCTGCCCGAACTCCCATTCGCTGGACATCGATGCTCGCCTGGCAGGTGGCGGCGCAGGCCAAAGGCAACTCACCCACGCGCGGGATCGAGATGCCGTTTGCATCGACATAGCCGGGGACCTCGACGATGCAGTCATCGGGGAGGTTGCTGATGGTGCCGGCGTTGCGCACGTTGAAGTGGCCGCGGTAGATGCGGCCGGTTTCGAGTGATTCGATGATGTAACTGCCGTGCTCATCGCTGCGCTCGGTCGGGTCGAACGGCCCCCCGGCACGTTCGAGGAGGTTGTCGTAATCGGCTTCGAACCAGTGGCGCCCCTCGGTGCAGAAGCGGAGGTAGCCGCCGGTTTCACCATGAATCCATTCGCTGGTATCGATCCACTTGTGAATCTGATCCGGCCGCTTGCGATACCAGGGCAGGTACTCCGAAAGGTGGCCGTTGGACTCGGTCGAGTAGTAGCCGAACCGGCGGAGCACATCGATGCGCACCTTCTCGGTGCGGCTGAACTGCGGGTGGCGCTCGAACGCCGCGAGCAACTCATCACCGCCGATGAGCCGGCCCTTGAAGCGGATGCGGATGTACCACGTCTGGTGATTGATGCCGGCGGCGATGATGTCGACCTGCTCCCGGCTGTCGGCGCCAAGGACCTCGGCGATCTGCCAGTGGCCGTGCTGAACACCGTGACAGAGGCCCACCGTCGGCACGCCGCCGGCATCGAGCGCCGCCCAGATGTTCATCGCCATCGGGTTGGCGTAGTTGAGAAAAAGCGCATCAGATGCCGCCACTTCGCGAATGTCGCGGCAGAACGCGAGGATCGCCGGGATGTTGCGCTGGGCGTACATCAAGCCACCGGCGCATAGCGTATCGCCGACACACTGATCCACCCCGTACTTGAGCGGAATGGCGATGTCTTTCTCGAACGCTTCGAGCCCGCCGATGCGTGTGCAGTTGATGATGTAATCAGCGCCTTCGAGGGCGGCGCGGCGGTCGGTGGTGCTGTGAATCGTCGCGCCGATGCCGTTGGCTTCGATGTCCTTGAGACACAGCCGCGTGACCAGGTCGAGGTTGCGCTGCGAGATGTCGTGGAAGGCGAAGCGGGTGTCGGTCAATTCCGGCACCATCATCAGGTCACGAAACAGCCGGCGCGTGAACCCAACGCTGCCGGCACCGATGAAGGCCACCTTGATCGGCATGGCACGGACTCCGTGAAGGCCATCGTGGGTGCCAGCCGCGATGGCCCCGCGGCGAAAGCGGCTGCCCATGGATCGCGGCGATGGCCGATGGCAACGGCTGATTACCGTACACGCCACGCCCGATCCCGCAACCAGGGCAAACGCATGTGGCTGCCAAAGCGGCTGGCAAGGCCAGCGGCTGTTCGCAGCCGATGGCCATGGCGGGCCGCGGAAGGGGGCCGCCGCATGGCCATCAGCCGCCCCCGGAGAGACGGCTGCTGACCATGCCACCCACGCGACATGCGTTCACCCTGCTCGCAACCTGCGCGGGAGGCAACATGGCGGCATCGCACACGCTGCCTGGTGAGGCTCAGTTGAACGATGTGCTGTCGCCCATCACTCGGTGAAGTCGCGGGGATTCAGTTGTTGCGCACCGCCCTCATCGGCGAGGCGCTGGAGCATGTGGGGCAGTTGCTGGACGAAGCGACTGCGGGGCAGGGCGGGGTCGGCGCCGAGGTTGCGGGCCTCGCGGAGTTGGTCGGCCTCGACGTGGCTGCCGAAGGCGATGATCGGCAGGTCCGGCGCCGCAGGACGGGCGGTGCGGATCAGGTTCAACGCCTCTTCGCCGAGGTCGAGGTCGACAAAAAGTGCCTGCGGTGGGCGGTCGGCAGGGGGTGAGCCGGCATCACCCGGGGTGAGGATCGCCGCGAGGTGCTCGGTGTCGGGCACCGCGTGGGTCGGCAGGCCGAGGGCCCGGGCGGTGCCCTCGACGCGGCTGGAGAACATCAGGTCGGCGCAGCAGTAGAGAATCATGCATCCGAGTATAGGTCGTTGCGGGCTTGTTGATGGTGAGCGGGCCCGGGTGAGGGCCTTGCCCGCCCCGCAGCGCTGCGTCCCGGCGGGGCCTCGGAGAAAGGCGCCGCACCTTTGAAGGTGGTGGGGAAGGGGAAGATGGTATCGCCAAGGCCATCCGTCGATGGCCATGACTCCGCTTCGGGCGGGCCATCGAGAGCGGGTGGGGGCTATCATGGCGGTCATGCTGCAGGAATTCGCTGATGCGCTTCAACAGATCGCAGACCGCACCGGCTGGGTCACCTGGCCGTTGCTGGCGATCTCGGTCATCGCGGTGACCATGATGGTCGAACGGGCGTTGTTCTGGTACCGGACGAACCGTGCCGGTGCGCGGCGGCGGTTGGCGCAGATGAGCGACAGTCTCGCCGCGGGCGACCGGGCGGGGCTGGTGCGTTTGCTCCGCCGCGACAACGGCGTCTACGCGACCGTGCTGCGGGACATGCTCGACAGCCCGGGCTCGGAGGCGGTGGCGACCGAGGCGGTCGAGCGGCAGCGGCCGCGGCTGGAGCGATTCATGCCGGCCCTGTCGACGATCATCACCGTCTGCCCCATGCTCGGGATTCTCGGCACAGTGACGGGCATCATCGCGAGCTTCGAGGCGTTCGCCCGGCAGCAGGCGACGGCGGACCTCGGCGAGGTCAGCCGCGGCATCGCCGAGGCCTTGTGGTCCACGGCGGGAGGATTGACGGTCACGATGGTGGTCCTGTTTCCCTACAACATCTTCCGAGCCCAACTCGACCGCACCCTCGGCCGCATCGAGGTGCTCGCCGCGCAGGTGAGCGATATTCGCAGTGGCGTCGGCGGCCGTTCGGCTTCCAACAAGCCGCACGCGGCCGAGGACAGCAGCGCGGCCGGGCAAGAACAAAGCAGCGCTGTTGATGATGGTGCGGCCGAGACATCCGCACAGGCACCACGGGGGCCTGAAAGCACGGGGTGAACGATGCCATCTGGTGGGGCGACCGCGATAGGCGGAACCCCCTCCGGATCAGGTGCGTTGTGGCTGTTTTGCCCGTTGCCGGCTGCTGGCGATAGGATGGTGTTTCGGCAAGGGAGTATAGATGCCATAGGCCATATTTCAGCCGGCTTGGTGTCTGGCCCGATAGGTCTCAAGAGTCTGCAATGCCGCTTGCGCTCCCGAATCACCCTCGATCAGGATTCCGATAATGATCAGCCCCGAACTCGCCCGCATTCATAAGTTCAAGGTCACCCCATCGCTGCCGGAAAAGCTTCAGCCGCTGATGGAGATCGCCAACAACCTGTGGTGGACCTGGCATCCGGAGGCAGTCGAACTGTTCGTCCGGCTGGACCGGCCGACCTGGCAGAAGACGAACCACAACCCCGTAGCCATGCTTGGCCTCCTTCCGCAGGAGGTGCTCGAGCGCGCGGCCCGGGACGATGGGTTTGTCAACAGCATGCAGCGGGTGCGCGACAACCTCCAGCGTCACCTGGTGCGAAAGCCATGGCACGAGAGCCTGCCGGAAGTGCCCGAGGACTTCAGCGTGGTCTACTTCTGCGCCGAGTTCGGCCTCACCGAATGCCTTCAGATCTATTCCGGCGGCCTCGGTTGCCTGGCCGGGGATCACCTCAAAAGCGCCAGTGAACTGGGCCTGCCGCTCGTGGCGGTGGGGCTGCTGTACCGCTATGGCTATTTCCAGCAGTACCTCAACGCCGAGGGCTGGCAGCAGGAATACTTCCCGGACCTGGACTTTCCCAATCTGCCTACCGAACGTGTTCGCCATGCCAATGGAGAGCAGGTCAAAGTCAGCGTGGACATGCTCGGCCGGCAGGTGCATATCGGGGTATGGAAGTGCACTGTCGGGCGCGTGACGCTCTACCTGCTGGATACGAACCTGCCCGAGAACGCGCCGGAAGACCGCGCGATCACGGACCGGCTCTACGGCGGTGACATGGAACACCGCATGCGGCAGGAGATCGTGCTCGGCATCGGTGGTGTGCGGGCGCTGGATGCGGTGGGCGTGCACCCGACGGTTTACCACATGAACGAGGGCCACTCGGCATTCCTTGCTCTCGAGCGAATCCGCCGGATCATTGCCGAGCATGATGTGGCCTTCGATGAGGCGCGTGAAGCGGCCGGCGCGGCCCACGTGTTCACCACCCACACCCCCGTGCCGGCCGGGATCGACCGGTTCCCCCCAGACATGATGTCGCGCTATTTCCGTCAGATCGCACCATCGGTCAAGCTCGACATGGAAGGGCTGCTGGCCCTCGGCCGGGAGAACGTGTTCAACAAGAACGAGTTCTTCTCGATGGCCGTGCTCGCACTTCGCACGAGCCACTGGACCAACGGTGTCAGCCGGCTGCACGGGGAGGTCAGCCGGAAGATGTGGCAGTCGATCTGGCCCAAGCTGCCCACGTCGGAGATTCCCATCTGGCATGTGACCAATGGTGTGCATGCCCGCTCGTGGATCAGCGGTGACCTGACGTACCTGCTGGATCGTTACCTCGGCAACCGCTGGCAGGCTGACCCGGTCGACCACCAGGTATGGACCGGCATCGAGGAGGTGCCGGATGAGGAACTCTGGCGGGTGCACGAGCGGCGGCGACAGTCGATGATCATCTGGGCCCGGCGGACGTTGCGGGCGCAACTGCTCTACCGGGGGACCGATCCGGATGAGGCGCGCGAGATCGCCGATGCGCTCAACCCGTATGCCTTGACCATCGGCTTTGCCCGCCGCTTTGCAACTTACAAGCGCGCCAACCTGCTGTTCCGTGACTCCGAGCGGCTGCTTCGGATGCTGGAAAACACCGAGCGGCCCATCCAGTTCCTCATCGCCGGCAAGGCGCACCCGGCCGATGGCGGCGGCAAGGACCTCATCCGCCAGCTCGTGCAGTTTGCGCGGGATTCGGAGGCGGGGCACAAGCTCGTGTTCATCGAGAATTACGACATCCACGTCGCCCGCTACCTGGTGCAGGGCTGCGATGTGTGGCTCAATACGCCGCGACGCGGCATGGAGGCCTCGGGCACCAGCGGCATGAAGGCCGCGATCAACGGTGTGCTCAACTGCTCGATCATGGATGGCTGGTGGGATGAGGCCTACGAGTCGGACCTGGGCTGGCAGATCGGTCGGGGCGAGGAGTATTCCAACCTCGACTACGCCGATGATGTCGAGAGCAAGGCGATGTACAACCTGCTCGAGAAGGAGATCATCCCGCAGTTCTACGAGCGTGATGAGCACGGCATCCCGCGCCACTGGGTGGCCCGGATGAAGGCGTGCATCAGCAAACTCGCACCGCGGTTCAACACCAACCGCATGGTCCAGAATTATGCCGAGAAGTTCTACATCCCCGCCGCGCAGCGAACCAACGTGATGTGCTCCGACCGGTTGAAAACGGCGATCGAGATCGCCCAGGGCAAGACCAACCTTCGCCATCACTGGGGCAAGATGAAGATCGAGAAGGTCGATGCCGATGTCAACAAGCCGGTGGGGGTGCATGGCAAGTTGGATGTCAGTGCGGTGGTCCGCCTCGGTGAGATCCGCCCGGACGATGTGCGCGTGCAAGCCTACGTCGGCACATTGGACAACGATGGCTGCATCGTCGACGGCGAGACCATCGACCTGAGACATACCGAAGACCTCGGCCATGGCCGCCACCGCTATAAAGGCGCGATTCCAGCCCACACCAGTGGCCGTCACGGCTTCGCTTTGCGGATCGTGCCCGGCGGCGCCCTGGCCAAGGGGATGAACGAGCCTGGCCTCATCTACTGGGATGAAGGCCCGGCTGAATCCGCCGAAGCCGAGCAGAAAGAGGCACCGGCGGAGGCCGAGGCATCTCCCGCGGGTTGAGCTTTCGGACCGATATCCCCGAAGATGCGGCCGCCAGCCACGGGGTTAACCCAGGGAACCTGCATGTAGGCCTGGGTGGCATGGTCAGCAGCCGTCTTCGGCTGATGGCCATGCCCGGTCCCCCCGGGCCACGCGCCCTCATGGCCATCGGCTGCGGACCCCCGGAAGCCGCT
>PUNN01000379.1 GCA_003552605.1 Phycisphaeraceae bacterium | reverse complement strand
TGGCTCAGCCAGGACCAACGATGGAACCAGCACTGGGCGTGCCACGGCCTCTACAAGGCCGCGTAGAGTGTCATGCACCCTGTGGCTCGGGTGGCATGATCAGCATCTGTCTTCGGCTGATGGCCATGCGAAAAACCCGCTTTTACCGGACGCCATGGCAACGGCTACGGCCGGCCGCTGACCATACTGCCCTGTTTCGTGGCTACATGCGTTTGCCCTGGGGCAAGCCGTGGTCCTGGTCAGGTTGGGGGTTGTGGCGTCGATTCAGCCCTGCCACGGGCCAGAATCGGGCGGGGCGATCGAGGGCGATAGGCTGGTCCAATGCCGGCAGGGCTGTGCGCCCCTGCGCGCCACACCCGCGGCGTGTGGATTACCCTTCCGGTGGCCCACACCCTGAGCGCTCCCATGCCTCAAGGCGGTTTCTGAGGGAAGCGACGGCTGGTGCGAACGGATACTCGTCAGCAGGCTCGGCGCCCGCCCGGCGGTCGTGGGCCCGGGGCCGGTGGAAGCCAGCCGGCTCACCTTCCAGCCAACATTCTGACAGCCAGCCAGCGGCATCCCGGCAACATCTCTCCAGTTGTTCAATCGCGCGGGCGATCTGCCCGGCATCGCCCACCCCGCAATCCTCAAGACAGCGCAGCGGAAAGAAGGCCTCGCGGAAGGCGTGCCACAGGTCGAACCATGCCTCCAACGCGGCCACCCCGTGGGTGTAACCCTGCCCGAGCCCGGCTCCCATGCTGCCTGTGATCAGGGCTTGGCACGCTGCCAGTTCCCCCCGCGCTTGATCCATTTCCTCGCGGCATTGTTCCAGCAGGGCCGGCTGCATGGCGGCGAAGGCCCGTTCAATTTCCAGGTCCACTTCCTCCCCGGTCCAGATGCCCAGCCTGTCGGCGTTGCCACCAGTCAGGTGCGTGACGGCGTAGTGGTAGGTCGGCAGCCGGGAATGGTCGGCCAGCCACATCTTCGCCGGAAAAAGCATCCGTTTGGTCACTTCCGTACAGCCGGCCAGCAACTGCTCTTCACCCTCGGCTTGGCCGGCACGGGGCCGGCTGTCTGCGAAATCGAGCACGCACTGCACCTCGCGGCGGCCCCAAGGGGTATCCAGCGCCGACTGACCGGTGTCGCCGGCGTAGCGGTCCAGGCGGATGCAGATCGAGCGGCAACCCGCCCGCGCGCCTGCCTCCAGCCGCTCACGCAGCACTGCGAGGTCCGCAAACGGATACAGGTGTTGCCCCTCGTACTCGTGGCCGAGATCGTGCTCGACCCATTGCTCGCGACGGCCAACCGCCCCGAGCAGGGGGTTGGGCGGGTAGTAGGGGTGCCAGTCGTGCGGAACGATCTTGCTCATGACCGCTACATCAGGCGCGATTTCCTGAAGCGTTTCCCCCATGGTTCGCACTTCGCTCAACCGATAGACGAAATCGCGCACCGCCAGTCGTTTGCCATGGCGATGGCAGATGTCCCGCATGCGATCGATCAACGCCATCACCCGCTGCCGCGGCGGCTGGCGCGATATCACTTTCTGGTCCTGGTACACCGCAAACTGTGTTTCGGCGAATGTGAGCACCAGGCCGGTCAGCCCCGGCAGCGACTCCTCGAAGAATCGGGCGTATTTCTCATTGAGCCAGCGATCGAGTTGGGGGTCATCCAGCCGCAGCCGGCCCTGGTCATCGAGCAGGTGGGCAGGGGGGTGATGGACCTCGTGGGTCCACGCCCAGGTCTCGAGCCCGATGGATTGATACAGCGCGGCGACCTGGCGGTTGTGCTCAGCCCGTGCGGGATCGTCCAGCAGGTCGTCAGCATGGTGACAGAGAAGGTGTGAGAGATGCACGGCACGGATACACCGCTGTGTTTCTGCGAACGCTGCGACACGTTCATTGTAAGCATACGAAGCGGTCAGCGGGAGCAAGTGAACATCCATACCTCGCCATTATGGGAAGGTCATGCCATGGCGGCAACTCGGACGTCTACGCTGCATGATGTGCCGCAGACGGCGGTTCCAGCAGTGTGCTGTTCGAGGGCTCGTGCCTTTTGCCTGCATTGCAGCGGCCGAGGAAACGGCCGCGGTCGCTTCACACCGAAGTTAGACTCGCCGGTGAGATGGTCGATCGGACTGCCTCATCGCCCATCAGGTGCGCCTCGACCGCATCCGCCGCATCCCGGCCCTCGGCAATGGCCCATGCCACCAGCGACTGCCCGCGTCGGCAGTCACCCGCGGTGAAGATGCCCGGAACGCTCGTGGCATAGCCCTCGGACTGAATGTGACCACGCTCATCGGTGGCGAGGCCGAGTCGGTCGATCAGCAGCGGATCAGGCCCGATGAAACCCAGCGCCAGCAGGATCATGTCCGCCTCGAACACGCGCGCGGTACCCGGCAGTTCCACCATCTGCTGTCGGCCCGCGGCGTCACGCTTCCAGTGGACCTTCACGGTGCGGACGCCGGCCACTTGGCCGTGGCCATCGTCCAGGAACGCCTGCGTGAGCAGGCCATAGTGGCGAGGGTCGGTGCCGAAGCGCGCGATGGCTTCCTGGTGCCCATAATCGGTCTTGCTCGTTCGCGGTGGCTGCGGCCATGGATTGTCCTGTGCCCGGGAATCGGGGGCCTTGGGCAGCAACTCAATGTTGGTCACCGAAGCACAGCCGTGACGCAGCGCGGTGGCAATGCAGTCGTTGCCGGTGTCCCCGCCACCGATGACCACCACGTGCCGCCCCTCTGCCGAGAGGAAGTTGCCATCGGTGAGGTTCGAGTCGAGCAGGCTCCGGGTGGTCGGCACGAGAAAGTCCATGGCGAAGTGAATGCCGTTCAACTCCCGACCGGGCACGGGCAGGTCACGTGGGCGGCTTGTGCCCAGCGCAAGCAGAACCGCATCGAAGCGGTCACGAAGCGCGGAAACATCCACATTACGGCCCACCTCGGCGCCCGTGATGAACTGAATGCCTTCAGCCTTCATCAACTCGATCCGCCGCGCCACCACCTGCTTGTCCAGCTTCATGTTCGGGATGCCGTACATCAGCAGGCCACCGAGGCGGTCGTCCTTTTCGAAGATGGTCACACGGTGCCCGAGCTTGTTGAGCCGATCGGCGGCGGCGAGCCCGGCCGGGCCGGACCCGATGATCGCCACAGCCCAACCGGTTCGCTGATCCGGCCGCTGGGGCCGGACCTGCCCGGCATCGAAGGCGCGCTCGATGATGGTGTACTCCATCTGGCGATTGGTTACCGGCTGGTCGATCGAGCCGAGACTGCACACCCCCTCGCAGGGTGCCGGGCAGATGCGGCCGGTGAACTCCGGGAACGGGTTGGTGTGCAACAGTCGTTCCACCGCCGCGCCAAGGTGGCCGCGATGCAGCAGTTCGTTCCACTCAGGAATGAGGTTTCGCAACGGGCAGCCGGGATCGGACTGGCAGAACGGCACGCCGCAGTCCATGCACCGTGCGGCCTGTCGCTGGATCACCTCGAGACTGTGCGGCCGCTCAAGCGGCTGATAGTCGCCAAGCCGCTGGGCGGCTTCACGACTGGGCGTGTTCTCACGGCCGATTTCAAGGAAGCCCAAGGGGTTCGCCATGGTGGCACCTCGCAAGCGGGTATTGGGGACAGAAACAATGCCATATGTTAACGGCAAAAGATTGGGGAGTCCAGAATATTTTGTATGCCCGTCCGATTTCGGGTGCATGACACACGCCGCGGGCCGGCAAGGGGTGGCATGGTCAGCGACCGTCCGCGGCCGATGGCCATGCGGCTCCGGGGCATCCGGGGCATCCGGGGGTACTGGTCGCTCCGGGGGCTCCGGGGGCTCTGGGGGGCCCTTGGGACTCGCATGGCCATCGAGCTGAAGACCCCCGGAAAGCCCGCTGACACAGCCAGCCTACCCGCTTGGAAGCATAAGAGGGTCGCGGAAAATGTCATGCACCCTCCGAATTCCCCACCGCTCGCCGTGGATGCCATTCAAGGGAGAAGCAAGAAGGCGCTTGTTGATATGATTATGGTGCGATTCAGGGGTGCATGCCCCATCCGCCCTGCCGGTCTGGAGGTTGAGGGTGGTCGCCTACCAACAGCAGGGGCGGGGGCGGGGGCGGGCGATCTACTGCTCGCGGCGGGTGAAGTCGATCTGGCTGCGCTCCAGTAGGGTCCCCGTGCTCTTGAAAAATGAGGAGATGGCGGCGTTGTATTGCACCAGCGCCTCGATCTCCCGTTGCTGCGCGTTGGCCAGCGCCTCCTGGCGGCGCAGCTTGAGGTCGATGAACTCAGGCGTCAGGGGTACCCCCACTTCCTGTTCCGCTTCGATGGCCCGCAGGTTTTCCGCCGCGGCCCGCCGTGAGGCTCGCGTGGCGCCGATCAGTTCATATGCCGTCAGCAGATCACGCATGGCATCCTTGACCTCCTGAACCACGTCCTGACTTTGACGCTGGTAATCCAGCACGGACTGATGCCGCTCTATCGTGCGCTGGCTGTACAGCGCTTCGGCCTCGCGATTTCCCAATGGAACCTCAAACTGAGCACCGACCATGAAGTCGATCAGGTTGCGTTCCGTGAAAATATCTCCGTAACCGCTTCCAAGGTCGCCCTGAAGCTCGTGCAGTCTCAGGTTGAAATTCAAGTCGAGCATGGGCAGCCGCAGGTTGTCGGCGACGCGCTGGCGCAGGGAGGCATCCTGGATGCCCATCAGGGCCTGGCGCATCTCCGGCCTTTCACGAAGCGCTGTGGTGACGGCATCGAGCAGGTTGAACTTGAGCGGCAAGTCCACCGGCAGGTCCTCAGGGACGATCAATTCCTCACCGGCAAGCGGAAGGTCGGGGTCGTTGATCAGGCGCTTGAGCGCATCGGAGGCGCGGCGGACCTGCTGGCGGGCGCGGATCACTTCGGCACGCCGAACTTCCTCCTGAGAAAGCACTTCCGTGTAGGTCGACGGCCTCACGTCCAGAATTCGCCGCTGGTCGAGCACCTCGCGCTCGCGAACCGTCTGCTCAAGCAGTCGGGTCTGAATCAGCAATTCTTGTCGGGCCTGAACAAGAGCCCAATAGGCCCCCTCGACCCGGTCGACAAGCTCGATCAGCGATTGGCGAAGCTCCTCCACGGACTGGCGGTGAGCCGAGTCGGCAAGTTGGATGTTGGCGGTGTTGACGTCGGTGCCGAAGCCGCGGAGCAAGGGCTGCTGAAGGCCAAGAGTGATTTCGGGTGCCCATTGGGGATCCGGCTCGAAAACGGTGGGATCGGTTTCTGTCCGTTCGAACCCCGTGGCAAGCTCCACCTGTCCACCAGTGGTGAATCGCTTGCGAATGCCCGTCTCGATGCCAAGGCGGTGCTGGGTCAGGTCGCCGAGTCCCGGCACGCCGGCCTGGGCTTCGGGCGTATCCCTGCGGCCATATTCGATGCCTGTGAAGAAGGTGGCATCGAAAGCAGCCTCGGCCTGAACGATCTCCGTCCGCCGCGCCGCCGGGATCAGCCGGGCGGCGCGGTAGTCGATGTTGTTCTGCACCGCGCTCTGAATCGCCTGTCGCAGTGAGAGCCGCGCCTTCTCCGCCTCGATCGCACCTTCAAGGTCGGGGCCAAGCTCGAGCGATTCATCGCGCAGCGCATCGATGCCGCTACGCTCATCAAGTTGCTCGATGAGGCCCTCGCGGCGGCGCAACTCCTGCTCGACAGCGCTCGGCTCGCGTTCGGTGGTGATCTCGCCCCGGGCGATGGCACGGGTGAACTGCCGATGACTCTGCATCAGCGTTTCCCGCAGTTCCTCTTCGGCCGTGCGGTCCATCGGGCTCGTACAGCCTGTGGGGGCTGACAGCAGCAAAGCAGGCAGCAGAGCGGTGGTCACAACGACGGTCAGTCTGATCATGGCATCAACCCCGATCGCACGCGGTAAAGCGCTGCGACGTCCGCAACCGAATCGGACGCCGTGGTCCCCCAACCGCAACTATACCAGATGGCCCCGTGCCTGCGGTGCCGATATAATTCTGAGTTCGCCTTTCGGCCGAGCGTGCCCCGTGGCGTGGCCGAGGGCGACCGCCCCGGAAACGGAACCAAGACGTGTGGTTCGCCGTGAGCGACGTGCATTCAGGCGGCCCAGGAGCAGACCTGGCAGGAGACCCCCATGCCCCGACCAATGACGATGACGGAAAAGATTCTGGCCTCACATGCCGGCCGCGGCGAGGTAACACCCGGGGAGAATATCTGGGTGGATGTGGACATCCTCATGACCCACGATGTCTGCGGGCCGGGCACGATCGGCATCTTCAAGGAGCAGTTCGGGCGGGATGCCAGGGTCTGGGACCCCGACCGGGTTGTCATCATTCCGGACCATTACATCTTTACTGCGGACCAGAAGTGCCATCGTAACGTGCAGATCCTGCGTGATTTCGTCAAGGAGCATGGGCTTCCATATTACTACGATCCCGATTTCATCCAGGGCGAGGGCATGCCCAGTCCCTATCTCGACCCCGAGCGCACCAGCTACAAGGGCGTCTGCCACAAGGCGCTGCCCGAAGAAGGCCACGTCCGGCCGGGTGAGATCCTGCTCGGCACCGACAGTCATACCTGCACCGCCGGCGCTTTCGGGCAGTTCGCTACTGGTGTGGGCAACACCGATGCCGCTTTCACCCTCGGCACGGGTAAGACATGGCTGAAAGTGCCGCCGACGATGAAGTTTGTCTTTCACGGTGATATTCCCCCGTACCTGACGGCCAAGGACCTGATCCTGGCTGTCATCGGTCAGATCAGTGTCAGTGGGGCGACGTACCAGACGATGTACTTCGCCGGCGATGGCATCGCCTCGCTGACGCTCGAGGACCGCATGACCCTGACCAACATGGCCATTGAGGCCGGCGGCAAGAACGGGGTGTGCGATGTGGATGAAAAGACGCTGGCTTATGTCGAGCGCCGCTCGACCCGGCCCGACTGGCAGGTGTTCACCGATGACCCCGGCGCTGAATACTGCTATGAGCACGAATGGGACCTCGCCGCGCTCGAGCCGCTCGTGGCCAAGCCCCACAGCCCTGACAACCGCGACACGGCCCACAATTGCCGGGATGTCAGGATCGACCGGGCCTATATCGGGAGTTGCACGGGGGGCAAGATCACGGACATGATTTTCGCCGCGAACCTGCTGCGCGGTCGGACGGTGAAGGTGCCCACCTACGTGGTCCCTGGCTCGACCGAGGTGCATCGCGACATGAAACAGTTGAACCTCGCCGGCCAGCCGGTGCAGCCGGGCGAGCCGTCGGTGGAACAGGTGCTTGCCGATGCCGGGTGCATGATCGGTGCCGCCTCCTGCGCCGCATGTCTTGGCGGACCCGTGGACACCTTCGGCCGACTCAACGAGCCGATCACCTGCATCAGCACGACCAACCGCAACTTCCCCGGGCGGATGGGCCACAAGCAGGCCGGAGTCTATCTCGCCTCACCCCTGACAGCCGCCGCAAGCGCCCTGACCGGCCACATCACCGACCCGCGCGAATATGTCTCGGAGCCGATCACCACCGGCACTGCCGGGGTCGTCTAGGTCCCCCCTCGCCACCCCCTCGGCGCGCACCGGAGGCCCCGCCATGACATCCACCACCGGCGAGGTCACCATCGAGGCGTTCGTCGATTACGCGGCCAGGTATGCGAGGTGCGAGCTGGTCCACTTGGAGAGTTTCGACATGGCACCTGCCTTCAGGGCGGTGCGGGCGGTGGTGCGTGGGGGTCGCGGCGGAGTTTGACGGCGTGGCCGCTGGCGGTGGCGGTGATCACCTCATCACCCTCGATGGCCACATCAAGTTCCACCACGCCATCAGCGCCGAGGACCTCGGCTTGCTGCATCAACTCGGTCAGCGCGCGGCTGGTCGC
>PUNN01000452.1 GCA_003552605.1 Phycisphaeraceae bacterium | reverse complement strand
TGTCTGCAGCCGATGGCCATGACGGCCTGTGATTGGGGGTTCGCCGCATGGCCATCAGCCGCCCCCGGAAAGACGGCTGCTGACCATGCCACCCGGTATCGCGTCTACATGCGTTTGCCCTGCGGCGGGGTGCGTGGCATATATGGTGGAACACCTTTTGCTCCCTCTCCCCTCGGGAGAGGGCTGGGGTGAGGGGGAAAACGCTGAGCACGTCCGGCCCCGCCCTCATCCCCGCTCGTCTCCCGAGGGAGAGGGAAGTAACGCCCAACCGACCAACCCCGACACGTGTCATGCATGGGGATGCATGACACGCGCCGGGGAAAGTTTTAGCACTGCTGGCTGTGTCAGCGGGCTGCCCGCCGCCGATGGCCATGCGGCTACACTCCCTTCATGAGCGATGCAATGCCCCCGAAAGCTGCCTCACCCGCACCCGGGGTTGCCACACAAGACTCCGACGAACCGGTTGAACAAACGCGGCCGGAGAGAAGCGATTCGGTTGTGCCCGGTGCTGCCCATGCCGTGGGGATGGGAGATTTCGGACCCGCCGCGGGGAATACCCCCCGGTTGCAGCGGTGGCGCCATGGCGCGGCGTACATCCTGCGGCGGCTGGGCTTGCTCGCGCCGATGGCGCTGCTGGTGCTGGCTTTGCCCATCGCCGGCGGGGTGATGGTGATGTGGCAGCAGGAAGCAATCCATGGCGGCATCACGGGTTACGGCGCTGCAGCGCCGGTGCTGTTTATCCTCGCGGCGGCGGTGCTCGGCGGGCTGAGCCTGCTGCCCACGCATGGGTTGTCGTTCATCGGGGGACTGGTGTTCGGTTTCACGCCCGGGGTGGTCGTGACGATGGCGGGGATCATCTGCGGGGCGGCCATGGGCTTTGCCATCAAGCGGCGGCTGTCGCAGCGGCGGGTGATGGGGTTGATCGGTGAGCGGCCGGAATCCGCCGCCGTTCACGCAGCGCTGGTCGGCGGGCGCTTCTGGCGCGCGGCGGTGGTGGTGACGCTGGTGCGCCTGTCGCCAGCGGCTCCGTTTGCAATGACGAACCTGGTGATGGCGGCCACGGGCGTGCGATGGGCCCCGTTCATGCTCGGCACCGCCGCGGGCATGCTGCCGCGCTGCGCTGCGGTGGTGTACGTCGGTTCCCTGGTGGCGCAGTTCGGCCCCGCCGCCGAGCAGACCCAGCCGACCTGGTCCATTGTGCTGAGCATCGTCGCGACGATCGTGGCGGTAATCCTGATCGGCGCGTGGAGCCGACGGGCCCTGCGCGGATTGGGTGGCACGGGGTCCCATCATGCCGCGGCAAAGTGAAAGCCGCGGGGGCGGTAACGGCTGAGCCGGGAATATCGCGTGGAATGCCCGGCTGCCATGGTCAGCAGCCGCCCCGGGGGTGGACAATTCGTTTTCATTGCGCATCAATCCGTGATGCGAGGTGGCGCAGGCCCCCGGCTTCTTTACCTTCTGCTACCCTGCCTTGCATGAAAGCCGTCATGCTCATGTTCGACAGTCTCAACCGCCACATGCTCAGCCCCTACGGCTGCGCATGGACGCACACCCCCAACTTCCAGCGACTCGCCGAGCGCACCGCCACATTCGACACGGCCTATTGCTGCTCGATGCCGTGCATGCCGGCGCGGCGGGAACTTCACACCGGCCGGCCCAACCTCCTGGAATGCAACTGGGGCGCGATCCAGCCCTATGACGATTCGATGCCACGCATGCTCAGCGAGGCGGGGGTGCAGACTCACCTCGCCTCTGACCACTTCCACTACTGGGAAGAGAACGCCCCCAACTATCACACCCAGTACCGGACGTGGGAAGCATTTCGTGGCCAGGAGGGTGACCCATGGATCGGCTGGGCCGGCCCGGTCGAGCCACCGGCACACATCAACGCCAAAGGCCGCGACCAAGATTGGATCAACCGCCGCTTCATCCAGCACGAGCATCAGTGGTCGCTGGTGCAGACGGTCAACGCCGGCATCGACTACATTCGACGCAACGCCCCTTTTGACCGCTGGTTCTGTCAGATCGAGTGTTTTGATCCCCACGAACCGTGGTTCGTCCCCCGCCACTACAAGGACATCTACGAGAAGCTCCGCGACTACGATGGCCCGCTGTTCGACTGGCCCGGCTACGGCGAGGTGAGCGAAACGCGGGAGCAGGTCGAGATCGCCCGGCACAACTACGCGGCCCTGCTGGCGATGTGCGATGTCTACCTTGGCAACGTGCTCGATGTTTTCGATGAGCTTGACCTGTGGCGTGACACGATGCTGATTGTCAACACCGACCATGGCTTCCTGCTCGGCGAGCACGGCTGGTGGGCCAAGAACACCCCGCCATGGTGGGAAGAGTTGTCGCACATCCCGCTGTTCATCCACGACCCCCGCTGCCCGCAGGCCGCGGGCTCACGCCGCGAGAGCTTCGTGCAGACGATCGATCTTGCGCCGACGTTGCTGCGCTGTTTCGACCTCGAACCCACCGCAGCGATGACGGGTGTGGACCTCGCCCCCGTCATCGCCGGCGACCGGGGCGGGCGCGCGGCGGGGCTTTTCGGCGGCTTCGGCCATTACGTCAGCGTCACCGACGGCCGCTACATCTACATGCGCGCCCCCGTGCGTGACGATGGCCAGCCGCTCAACGAATATGGCCTGACGCTGATGAACCTGCGCGGCCGGATGCAACGGGGCGAGACGGTCGACATGCAAATGGTCGATGGCTTCGCCTTCACCCATGGCCAGCCGACCATGCGAGTTGCCGTCCCACCCGGCCGCGGTCGCCACGCCGCGGCCCGTGGCCACCTTCTGTACGACCTCGCAACCGATCCCGGCCAGCACCACCCGCTCGACGATGCCACCCTCGAGCAGCGGATGACCCGGATGCTCATCGAACAGATGCAGGCGGTCGATGCGCCGCCGGAGCAATACGTGCGGCTGGGGCTCGAGCGGCCGGTGTAGCCAGGGCGAACGCATGCAGCGTGGCTGGCTGCATCAGCAGCCGCAATTCAGAGGCGGCTGATGGCCATGGGATAGCCCCCGGTCACGAACACTCATGGCAATCGGCTGCGGACCCGCCGGATGCCGCTGACGCAGCGAGCCAACTCGACCGCCACATGCCTTCGCCCTGCTGGGGTTACGGCTGAAGTGGGGACACGGTACCACTGCGCCTGTGAGGCGGGACAGCAAAGTTCGGCTTTGCGTGTTGAATCGAATGGGCTTCGTGACCGCAACCTCGCTGGTACATCGGTTGCCCTGCGATGGGCATGGCCCTTGGCCCGAAGGCAGGCATCCCCCCGCGACGTGCGAGGCATCTTTGCATCGGCCCTGCGCGCCCGCCGGGTGATCCTCCCGTGACCGGCGCCCCACTGCCGCATTTTCGGTCGTGGGCGCCCCGGACGGATTCCTGCACATTTACCGGCCCGGCATTGTCGACACCGGCCCGTTGATGGATAGGATTCTGCAATGGAGCGGACAACGCGCAGGGTCGCCGCGGCCAGCCCGGCCCGTTCACCGGGTGCCGGTGACCAGCGCCGGCCATGCACTACCGGCCCGCAGCGGGCCGTTCTCAGCACGGCCGGAACACCGTTTCGCCTGCCGGGGCGGACGGTGGTAGACTGACCGGTGATGTTCAGGGATGAACCCCCTTCATGAGGCCACAGCCATGACCAACGCTCAGAAAACCGCCGTCGTATCGCTTGTCGTCTTGTGTGTTGTGGCGATCGTCTTCTTCATCGTGACCGGGTCGAACGGCAACGGTGAGGACGACCCGCAGACCGATGAACTCGCCCTGAACGGGGAAGAGGACCGCCCCGACGAGGCCGCCGGGCAGGACCAGCAACGCGACCGGCCGGACCGCGAGGTGCAACAGGATCAGCCCCGCGAGGACGATGCCGATGCGGGTGACCGGGACAACGACCTCGACGCTGCCACCTTCCACATCGGCGACAACGATGAAGATCAGGATGACCAGGCGGACCGACTGAGGCAGGAAGCCGAGCAGCGGCGCCAGGCAGAGCGCCAGGCAGAGCAGGAACGTCGCCAGCAGCGGCAGCGGGAACTTGAACAGCAACGCGAAGCCGATCGCCAGCGCCGGGTCGAGCAGCGCCAGCAGGAGATCGAGCAGGAGTACGAACAGCACACCGAGTACATCCTCACCGCCCTGCGCGATGCCGATCGGGCTGACCGGGATCGCCCGGATCAGGCCGAGGCCGAACCGCAGCGCCAGCAAACCCAAGCGCCACAGCAGGCCGCCGCCGGCGCTGACCGGGAGGTCCCTGAAACCTACACCGTTGAAAGCGGCGACACGCTCGGCGGAATCGCGCACCGCTTTTACGGCAGCGCCAGGCATTACCAGGCGATTGCCGACCACAACGATATCGATGACCCCCGGCGCATCCGACTCGGCCAGACGCTGAGGCTGCCCCCTTACGATGAGGTCGTCAGCCGCGAGGCGCAGGCCCGGCAGCAGCGACGGGCGGACCAGCAGGCCCGCGATCAGACCCGCCACGCTGCCCAACCCCAGGAAGGGGCCACCACCTACACCGTGCGGGAAAATGACAGGCTGTGGACCATCGCCGAGCGGCATTACGATGGCATGGGCGTACACTGGCGCCGAATCTTCGAGGCCAACCGGGACCAGCTCGACAGCCCGGACGATCTGCGGCCGGGGATGGAACTGGTCATCCCGCCCAAACCCGACGACATGCCGTAATGCTCCATCCAACGCAGCCGTCCGTGCGGCAACCCGCGGGCACCCCGCTCGGACGGCCCCTTGCTCCCTCGTTTCCCGTTGCCGTGCATCCTCACGGCCCGGTCACTCACCGTGTCGACCCCATCATCCCCTAAATCGAGACGGCTGGGCATCTGTAGCTGGTCGCTGCGGCCGGATTCACCCGAGATGCTTATCGAGCGGCTCGAGGTGCTCGGCCTCGAGGATGTGCAGGTGGCGCTCGACCCGTTTATCGACCACGCCGATGCCTGGCGTGGCACCGCAGACATGCTCAACCGGCACGGCAAGCGTGCGGTTTCTGGCATGTACCGGCCGGTGGGCGAGGATTACGCCACGCTCGAGACCATCGCGCGCACCGGCGGGTTCGTTCCCGACAGTACATGGGAGGTCAACTGGCACCGCCTGGAAGAGGCCGCGCCCGCCGCGGCGGCGCTCGGGGTGGATATGGTGAGTGCTCACGCTGGCTTCATCCCCGCCGATGGGGACGATCCGGCCTTCACCACGCTTGCCGACCGGGTTGAACAGATCGCCAGCCTGTTCGCCGAGCATGGCCTGACGCTGCTGCTGGAAACGGGACAGGAGTCGGCCGAAACGCTCGAGTTGTTCCTCGACCGGCTACATCGCCGGGGCCGGATAAACATCGCCGTCAACTTCGACCCGGCGAACATGCTGCTCTACGGCACGGGCGATCCGCACGCCGCGCTCGAGCGCCTGCTCCCGCACGTCAGGCAGGTGCATATCAAGGACGCCACGCCCGCCGCACAGCCGGGAACATGGGGCCGCGAGACGCCCATCGGACAGGGTGGCGTTGACTGGTCGGCGTTCTTCGAACTGCTGATGCGCGGCGGCTACGATGGCCCGCTCATCATCGAACGCGAAGCCAGGCCGGACCACCCCCAGCGCCAGGAGGAACTTTTGAACACTATCACCATGCTGGCACGATTGCTGCACTCGTGATCCCTCCATTGCCCACTCACCACAGGGTGAAACTTCCGCGCCGATCCATGGGCATCATATGGAAAATGATCGAAGTAAGGCGCCTCGGTGAAAGAAACGTCCCGTTGACCAGCGGCTGAGCCGACGGAGTGGCTTTCGTCAGCCGGCCACGCCTTGGCCAAGGATCTCACCCATGCAGGCCCTCGTGCTCGAACCTGACCTGAAGCTGAACATGCGCGAGATCGACCCCGGTGAACGGCTCGGGCCCCGGGATGTGCGCATCGCCATACACACCGTGGGCATCTGCGGCAGCGATGTGCATTACTACACCCACGGCCGCATCGGTCCGTTCGTTGTCCGCGAGCCGATGATCCTCGGCCACGAGGCCGCGGGCACAGTCATCGAAGTCGGTGATGGGGTCACCCACCTCGAACGCGGCGACCGCGTCTGCATGGAGCCGGGCATCCCCGATCCATCCAGCCAGGCCGCGCGGCGGGGCATGTACCATCTCGACCCATCGGTGCGCTTCTGGGCCACCCCGCCGGTGCATGGTGTGCTCCGCCCGGAGGTGATCCACCCGGCCGACTACACCTTCAAATTGCCGGACAATGTCAGTTTCGCCGAAGGCGCGATGGTCGAACCGCTCGCCGTCGGGATGCACGCCGCAGCCAAGGCGCAGATCACACCGGGTGACCTCGCCGTGGTCCTCGGTGCCGGCCCCATCGGCATGGTCACTGCCCTCGCTGCGCTTGCCGGCGGGTGCAGCCGCGCGTTCATCACTGATGTGCAGCAACCGAAACTCGACCTCGCCGCCAGCCTCGGGCCGATCACCCCTGTCAACGTGGCCGGACAGTCCTTGCGCCAAGCGGTCATGGACACGACCGATGGCTGGGGTGCGGATGTCATCTTCGAATGCTCCGGCAGCATCCATGTGGCCAACGACCTGATCGAGCCGCTGCGCCCCGGCGGCCGGATCGTCTACGTCGGCATGCCCGTCGAGCCGGTGCAACTGGATATCGTGGCCTTTCAGGCCAAGGAAGCGCGGATCGAGACCGCCTTCCGCTACGCCCACGTCTTTGACCGCGCACTGGCACTGATGAGCAGCGGCGCGATCGACGTCAAGCCGCTGATCACCACCACCTTCCCGTTCGAGCAATCCCCAGCCGCCTTCGCCCACACCGTCCAACCCCCGGCCGACACGGTGAAGGTGCAGATCGAGGTGGGGGCATCAGTGGCCTGATGCAATGGCGTCTTATATTTCATGCTCAGACAAATACAAGTCACCACAGCCCCAGACGCTGCGCCTGTCCAGGCCGTTGATCAGGCCGGCAAGCATTCGGGCGATTTCTTCGAGATCAGCCTTCATCTGCTGATGCCGCAAAGGCTCCACCAGTTGCTGCCGAAGCGCCAACTCAAGCAACGGCACGCATTCCTGTACACTGCCGCGAGCGATGGCGAAGAAGTTGCCCCGGTCAGCCTTCGTGAATCGGCCGTTGCCTTCAGCGATGTTGGCGGCGATGGAAAGTGCGGCCCGGTTGAGTTGGTCCGCGAGGAAGAAGTAACCGCGGGGGAAACCCCTGGCCAAGGTACATACGCCGTCAGCGAATGCGACGGCCTTCTGGTATACCTTGAGCTTCTCGAATGCGAAAGTCATGCCGCAAAGAATACCGCAAGAAAGGAGAGAGGAGAAAGTAGACCGCAGGAGAAGTCGATCCCCATCCGTGTCTGGCGATGCTCCTCTCGCCGCCCCCCCTGCTCTACTCTCTCCTCTCTACTCTCTCCTGCTCTATTGAATAAGCCGCAACAGCGGCTTTTTCAATCGGGGCGGCCGGATTTGAACCGGCGACCTTTTGACCCCCAGACCATCGCAGGCCCCGATTCCCTAACCTCGCCAAGCGGCGACTTGACAGCTATTTGCATTCACATAAGGGGTTTACGTCGTCCTGATGAGCATTGCAGTTGTTAGGGTTCATTGCGGTTGTCCACATTCAAAGATCACCAAAGATCACTGTTAGGGTGCATCCGGCGATCCTCGCGCGAGGCCTAATGGGACCGCCCCCATCAGGCCGCCGCGGCCATTTTACACCGACGGTAGCTTCCATGGCAGACAGAGCTGCACAGCCGGACGGTATCGCTGGCTGGTCTCACCCTCGCCCCCCACCTCAGAAGCCCCTGTCGCGGGTACTGGGCCACCACATCCAAG
>PUNN01000040.1 GCA_003552605.1 Phycisphaeraceae bacterium | reverse complement strand
TGAGATGATCGCGATCCATGATGACTCCTTTCATCACAAGAACCAGAATGCCCTTTCGCCTTCCAAGGCGATGCCGCCATCCTAACACCCATACAACCCCTTTTCAGACAGGGCCTAACGCGGCGCGTGTCATGCACCCCCAGCCGGATGCCGGATGCTTCAATTCGGGAAGTTGATGGCCGGTGGCCAGCGAGGGCTCGCCCACCGTGCTGCCTCGCCGCGCTACAGGCGCCCCCGCCGGTAATAGAGAAGCTCCCCAAACTGGCGCGGCGTCGAGACGAGCACGAGCCCATCGACCACGGCGAACCGCGCCGGCTGCCGGGCATAGGCGCTCGCCGCATAAAGCACGATTTCCAGGCACTCCTCGGCCGTGGCCCGGTCGATATGAACGGTCACCGGCTGGTCGCGATCGATGCCCTCGGCTTCGAGGAAACTCCAGTTGATGTGCAGGGGCAGTTCCGCCTCGGAGGCGATCTGCTCGAGCGCTTCATCGAGCGGCACGGCCTCGAGCGAAAGGTCCATCGGCGCGGCGAGGCGATCGAACACCACCGCGTGGCGCTGAAGGGTCTGCTCGCTGTAATCCCATTGATCGGGCACTGGCATCCGCCGCGCCGGGGCCACGGTAAACGCCTCATCGACCTGCCCGATCCCCCGGCCGTTGCACGCCGGAAGCATCATCACCATAACACACGCCATAACAAGAAGTTGAGCGGCACGCCCCTGGCGCCCCCCACAGGCGCGGCTCATAGCGCCGCGGGTGCATGAAACCCGCCGCGGAACGATGATCAGGGGTGGCATGGTCAGCGGGCTGTCTTCAGTCCGATGGCCATGCGAGTGCCCGGGACGCTCGGGACGTCCGCCTACCCCGCGAATCCCGAGGGCCGCATGGCCATCGGCTGCGGACAGCCGCTGACCATGCCACCCGCCTCTTGCCCCCTCTCCCCTTGGGAGAGGGCTGGGGTGAGGGGAAAAGCGCAGGGGCCATCCGAACCCGCCCTCACCCCCGCCCCCGCTCCCGAGGGGAGAGGGGAGCGATGGCCCGGTCGGCAAGGCGTGATACGTGTCATCCCCCCCACCGCGGCCAGCCGGTCGATCGAGACTTGCCATCACTGACCCTCCGTGCTTACAATGCTCAACTCTGCCCAACCGGCGGAGCCGAGGCGGTACGGGTGATCATAGAGGCCCCCGGGCCCCGCCGCGCGGTCGATGCACTGAAAAGAGGTCTGTCATGGCTCATAAAAAGGGACAAGGTAGTTCGAAAAACGGTCGCGACTCCAACGCGCAGATGCGCGGGGTCAAGCTCTATGGCGGACAGCGCGTCACCGCCGGCAATATCATCGTGCGCCAGTGCGGCACCCCGTTCAAGCCCGGCTACAAGGTGGGTATCGGCCGCGACAATACCCTCTACGCACTCAGCGATGGCACGGTCCAGTTCATGGGCCGCCACGTGCATGTGAGGCCGGTCGAGAACTGAGCGCTACTGTGCCCCACGCGCCGTCGGGTGATGCAAACGCTGCATAGATAAGGTGTTACAAGCACGTATCGCCGAACGGCCGCAAGCGCCCCCGCCCCGATGCGGACCTGAACCGACCGACCCCCGCGGGTCGGTCTGTTGTTACACGCCCCGGTGCATAAGCCCCGGCCGTCAGGCCCGTGACTCGGCGGGGCAAGGGCCCTGCGCCTCGGTTGGTCCGGCCCCTTGGGCCCCGCACCGCCCGATACCCGCCCCGTGTCGGGGCACCCCACCGGCAGTTCGCCCATGCTCGTTGATGAAGCCCGCATCGTGGTCCGCAGTGGTCGGGGCGGCGATGGTGCGCTCAGCTTCCGACGCGAGAAATACATCCCCAAGGGCGGGCCCGATGGCGGCGATGGGGGTGATGGCGGCAGCGTCATCCTCGAAGCCCTTGCGGGGCTCGACACCCTGCTCGATTTCTCAGGCCGTCATCACTGGCACGCCGATCCCGGCCAGCCCGGCGGTGGCAGTCAGCGCCACGGCCGAAGCGGGGCCGACCTCATCGTGCCCGTGCCACCCGGCACCCTCATCTACGACGATGAATCCGGTGACCTGCTTGCCGACATGGAACAGCCCGGAACACGCATCACCGTCGCCCGTGGCGGCCGCGGCGGCTGGGGCAACGAGCACTTCAAGAGCCCGACGAATCAGACGCCCCGCAAGACCACCCCCGGTGAGCCGGGCGAGGAGCGTCACCTGCGGCTGGAGTTGAAGCTGATCGCCGACATCGGGCTGATCGGCAAGCCCAACGCAGGCAAGTCGACACTGCTGTCGGCCATCTCCCGCGCCCGGCCGCGCATCGCTGATTACCCGTTCACCACGCTCGAACCGAACCTCGGCATCGCCGAGCTCAGTGACCACCGCCGCCTGGTCATCGCTGACATCCCCGGCCTGATTGAAGGCGCCCATGCCGGCCACGGCCTGGGCACGAAGTTTCTCAAACATATCGAACGCACCAGCTTGCTTGTGCACCTGCTCGAGCTTGAACCGGCCGATGGCAGCGATCCGGTCAGCAACTACCGCACCGTCCGCAACGAGTTGGCGAGCTACTCCGAGCCGCTGGCGGCCAAGCCGGAACTCCTGGTCGTCAGCAAGCTCGACCTGCTCGGTGCTGAACAGGATGCCGAAGCGGCGGTGGACCTGATCGAACAGGCCATCGGCCGCCGCCCGTTCACCCTCAGCGCCGTCTCCGGCCACGGCCTCGATGCGCTGCTGGAAACCTGCTGGCGACACCTCGCTTCTGAACGTACCAGCGATGTGAAATGGGAAAGCTCATGACCGATACATGGCAGCAATAGGCGCCATGTCGCCTGCAACGCAGCCCTGTGCAGCTTCGGGCCCGGGCGGCGGGCGGCGTCGCGGTCGCAGGTATAATCCGCTGATCCGCCGATGCAGGGAGTCCGCCATGAGCCCTTTCAAATGGTCTATCCTTGCCGCCGTGATCCTGCTGGCCGTGGTTGCCGGCGGGGCCTATCTGCTGTCGCCCCGCGGTGACTTTGACGTGCGTGATGCCGCGGTCGCGGCGACCGAGGATGAACTCTACGACCTCATCCCGCCCGAACTGCGCTATGAAGCCGACCCGCCACCGGAAAGCGACAACGCGCACCCGCTTTGGGCCGAAGCGTTCAGCATCGCCGCCGGCATCGATGATGAGCCGTGGCAGGACCTTCTCCATGACTGGGAAACCGACCTGCTTGCCACTGAACGGGAGAAGGACCGTCTGCCCGAGGGCGAGTCGCGCGAGGCCATGTTGCAGTGGCTGGCCGAATATGAGGTGGTGTTCGAGATGCTCGCCGAGGCCTTGAAACGCCCGGAGGCGTATATCCCTGATGATGCCCTCCCACCCGAGGAATTCCCATGGGAATGGTCCTGGGCCCGGGGCTTTCGCGCGATGGCGAGCATCACGAATCTGCACATGCGACTTGCCGTCATGGAAGGTGACGTGGCAACGGCAATGGAGAAAGGCGAATTGCTTCTGCGCACGGCCAACAGGGTGTTGGAAGCGGATGCTTTCATGATCCACCAACTGCTGGCCGGATCGGTGAGTGCAGCGGTCACGCCCCACCTGGTGCATCTTGCAGCGCATCCCGACACCACCGAAGCGCAGCGCCGCGACCTTTTGAAGCTGTTTGATCCATCCACCTCATCCCTTCCGGCCATCACGCAGGCCGCCAACCGGGAGTTCAACCAGTTGGTCCCTATGCTTGTTGAGATAGCCGAGGATATCAGGCGCGGTCGCTCGATGCATGATGATGACATTGAGATGTTTCCGGATGAAGCGGCACTGCTCGAAAGGATGTGGCGGTATGGCTATGCCCCCTTGGACACACAGCAGACCGTGCTCGAAGCCTCAAGGCGATTGCAGGAACTGATGCAGATGCTTCAACGCCATGGTGCGCGCACTGAAGTTGGCCAGTGGCGGGATGAACTCGTCGAGACAAGGGACCGGCTCAACGAAATCGCTGACCGGGCGATGGAGCGTGGACGGTTGCCCCGGCCCCGGCACGAGCGACACAATCTCTACGGCCGTCAGATCCTCCTCGATACAATACTTGTCGGGTCAAGCACCGCAACCACTGTGCTGCGACACGATGCCCGGATGCGCGTGGCACACCTCGGCGTGGCGCTGTGCATCTATGAAAAAGAACACGCAAGCCTCCCCGGGGCGCTTGATGACCTTGTCGCGGCCGGGCTGATCGAGGCGGTCCCCCGTGATCCGTTTGACGGTGAAGCCCTGCGCTACTCGCCGCGCCATCGGGTGGTGTGGTCGGTCGGTCAGATGGGGCCGGACCACATCAGGGACGGTATCGAACAGGAAGACCTCGACAGGTATCTCGATACCAGTCAAGCCAGCATCATCCTGCCCGCCATCGGCGAATAGTGGCCGCGAACACGCGAGATGGGCGATGTCTACACCGCACGCGACCGCTTCACCGTCTTCTTCCGCGCCGGCATAAAGTTACAAGCCCGCATCTGCGCCTCTGTGGCCCGCAACTGCAATTCACGTGAGGATGGGGCAGACGGCCGGGCTCTGGAAACACCCGGCGCCGGTCCGGTCAAGGCCACAAGGCGGGGGGCCAGGGCGAACGCATGTAGCTTGGGTGGCATGGTCAGCAGCCGTCTTTCCGGGGGCGGCTGATGGCCATGCGGCGAACCCCCAATCACAGGCCGTCATGGCCATCGGGCTGAAGACCCCCGGAAAGCCCGCTGACACAGCCAGCCCCAGGGTTGCCCGCCGCAGCGCGTGTCATGCACCCTTGGCCTTGCGGGCCGGAGCGGCGCAGTCGACAGGGGCCGCCGCGCGGCTTATCCTCATGATGCCATGGCGCCACAAGTAACCGGCCCCCAGTCCATTCGCGAGTCGTACCAGCGGGTACGTGAGCGCATCGCCGAGACACTCGAGCGATGCGGTCGCAAGGCCGATGATTGCCTGCTGGTGGCCGTCACCAGCAAGGCGCCGCCGGATGCCATCCGCACGCTGGTCGAGATGGGGCATCTGGACCTTGGCGAGACCGAGCCGCAACAGCTCGCCCAGCGCGTGGTGATGCTCGAGGAGTTTCTCGGCCGCCGCCGGTTCCTCGCCCGGCCCACGCGGCGGGATGGCAACAATGCCGTGCCAGATAAGGACGCCGTGCGGTGGCACATGCTCGGATCGCTCGGCCGCAACAAGGCCAAAGCGATCGCCAAGTGGGTTCGCCTGTTCCACCAGGTCGACAACCTGCGGATGGCCGAGGAGCTTCACACCGTCGGGGCAAAGATCGATCAGGGCGAGCAACCGCGGCCGCTGGAGGTGATGCTCCAGGTCAACGCGACGGGCAAGGCGGGCCAGCGGGGTGTCACGGCGCCGGCGATCGGGCCACTCGCCGAGCAGCTCGACACGATGGTGCATCTTCGACTCCGCGGCTTGAGTGTGGTCACGCCGGCCGGCACCGATCCACAGGAGGCGCGGCGGATGTACGCCCGCGCGGCGGAACTGCTCGAAGAACTGCGGGCCACGCGGCGGGGCGGCGGCGACCTCAACCTGCTGTCGATGGGCAGCAGCGATGACTTCGAGACCGCCATCGAGGAAGGGGCCAACATCGTGCGGATCGGCCGCGCACTGTTCGGGGCCGCTACGGCCACCGACGCCGCGCCACGCTGAGCCGGGCCGATGGGTCGAACCGCGGCATGAATCGGTTTGAGCAGGCCCCGCAAGGAACCATTGCACTGCACACCCCATCTGGAAAGCAGCACCATGGCAGATCAGGATTCAACCCGGCCGGACCCGCCCCCGGATGAGCGCCGCGATGACGAAGCGCCTGACGCGGGCGAAGGCTATGAACTCGAAGAACCCCCGAATGCCCCGGATGCCCCGGACGCCCCGCAATCCCCGGCAGGTCCACAAGGTGCGGCCTCAGCGCCTTCGGCCGATGAAAGCAGCAGTCGGCGACTGAGTGAACCCGAAGGTGATTCATCGCGGCGAGAGGGGACATGGGCGGAGTTTTCAATGAACGAGCCGGAATCACCCGAATCGCAGCAACGCGCAGAGGAAAAGCCCGCTTCCACCTCGGCAAGTCAGCCGGCCGCGGCGGCAGCCGCATCCACCGCCCCATCCGCGAGCCGGGACACGCCGAGTGAGCAGCCCGCCACCGGACAACAGGATCAGGTGCCGCCGGGCGAGGGCAGGGCCGGTGTGGTGCTCGATGAAGAGAATCCCCGCTGGCGCGGCCTGGCATTTGCCTTTGGCACCGGTGTGTTCGTGGTCATCATCTTCGGCTGGCTGATCCTCAAGCCACTGGTCCAGGCCCTGCTTGGCGAGCGGGCGCAGGTCGGCGAGGAAGGCGAGGCAATCGCTCCGGTGGTGCATTTCATGGAATACGCCTTCGCCGGCTGGGTCGCCTGCGCCGGCCTCGCCCTGCTGCTGCATCAATGGGGCAAGAGCACCTTCTGGCACATCAGCACCACCTTCGGTGCAGTGTTTCTGCTCATGCTCGCCCTGCCCATCATCGCCGTCACAGGCGAATCGGCCTGGTGGTGGCGTGCGGTTTACGTGATCATTGTCACCGCATGCATCTGGCCGGCATGGATCGCCTTCCTGACCGACCGGATGCGCAAGCGCGCCTGACACGCATCCCGGCGCGCCGGCCGAATCCACTCACTCCCACAATGCTCCCTGCATACCCCCGCCAAGAGCGCACCTCGATCCCCCCATCTGCTTTCTGCGATTGCCGCGTTATCCGCAGTGCCTCCCACGCGCATCTGCCTGCGATGTCTGCACCCCACCCGATGGCACGTCTTGCCACAGGCGGAGAGATTGACCATCGTGCATTTGGCGATTTTCGCAGTTTCCACAGCCAGCCACACGGCAGGTCATGGCCAACCGTCCCTGTAAATGATGTCCACTCGCCCCTGGGGTGGATCAGTCCTCACGGCTCGAGCGGATCACCTCATCGACAAGGCCCCATTCCTTGGCCTCTTCAGCGCTGAAGTAGCGGTCGCGTTCGGCGGCCTCGCTGACCTCTTCAGTGCTCTTGCCTGTCTTCTCGGCGATCAGGCGGTTGATCTGATCCTTGGCCTTGAGGATCTGCTCGGCCTGGATCTGCACGTCCGAGGTCTGGCCGTACACGCCCCCATAGGGCTGGTGGATCATGACCTTGGCGTTGGGCAGGATGTGCCGCTTGCCCTTGGTGCCGGAGGCAAGGATGATCGCCGCCCCGCTCATCGCGCGGCCCATGCAGTAGGTGGCCACATCGCACTCGATGTACTGCATGGTGTCGTAGATCATCAGCGTGTCATCGACACCGCCGCCGGGCGAGTTGATGTACAGGTTGATGTCGACGTCCTTCTTCTGATTGATCAGGTAGAGCATCTTCATCACGCAGGTGGACGCCGAGGCGTAGTTGATCTCGCCGACGAGGAAGATGACGCGATTCTCCAGCAGCAGTTCATCGAGCGTCATCTCGCGGTAACGCTGGTAGGAAGGTGGCATCGACGGCGTATTGATCGGCTGCATGCCACCAGCGGCCGTTGCGCCGCCCGGCTTCCAGTGGTCCATCGAGCCCTCGCCCGCCATGCCGGCCACGACCGATGGCGGCAGGCCCGCGAGGCTGGCGGGTGAGGCGGAGGCAAGGTTGCGAATGTGGTCGTAAGGGTTGAAACTCATGGTGATCGGTCTCGCTTCGTTTCGGTTTCAGGCGCCCGATGGGTACGCGGTACACGGCGGCCCCTTCGAGCTCGACCCCATCATAACCGCCGCGCCCGCCCGTGGCGAGATCGGCTGCATTTCTTCTCCATGCCTGGGTGCATCACACGCGCCGCGGAAAGTTGACGCCGGGTGGCATGGTCAGCGGGCTGTCTTCAGCCCGATGGCCATG
>PUNN01000239.1 GCA_003552605.1 Phycisphaeraceae bacterium | reverse complement strand
TGAATCTGCCCGTCTCGCCCACGACCGGCCAAAATCGCCGCGCAACCCGGCTGACGAACCCCTCAGCCCCGCTTCCGAAGCACTTCGGCCGCCTGAGACAAGCCATCTTGCGGAATCGCTGTCGGCAACAGCGGTCCCTTGATCGCACCGGTGCAGCCCCTATGATGGGCCGGAAGCGGTGGCCGGGGGCGGTCGGGGGCATGACCGATGGCCGCCGCAGGTAGCGTGACGACAAGTGGTTCGGAAAACTGGACAGGAAGGTTTGATTTATGGGCGTCCCCCTCTCGCAGATGTGGACTGTGGCAAGCTACGTGCTCAAGCAGAAGCTTCGCCGCCGAAAGCGATATCCGCTCGTGCTCATGCTCGAGCCGCTGTTCCGCTGCAACCTCGCCTGCGCCGGCTGCGGCAAGATCCAGTATCCACCCCACATCCTCAAGCAGGAACTCAGCCCCGAGGCGTGTTTCGCCGCCGCCGAGGCGTGCGGGGCGCCGATGGTCAGCCTGCCCGGTGGTGAGCCACTGCTGCATCCGCAGATCAAGCAGATCGTCGATGGCCTCGTGGCACGCGGCAAGTACGTCTACCTCTGCACGAACGCGGTGCTGCTGAAGGACAAACTTGACCTGTTCACCCCGAGCAAATACCTCACCCTCAGCATCCACATGGACGGGCAGGAAGACCACCATGACTTCGCCGTCTGCCGCGAGGGTGTCTACCAGCAGGCGGTCGAGGCGATCCGCGAGGCAGTCGGCCGCGGCTTCCGTGTCACGACCAACACCACCCTGTTCGAAGGGGCCGATCCAAACAGCGTCCGGGCGTTTTTCGATGAGATGACTGACCTCGGCGTCGAGGGGATGATGGTCAGCCCGGGCTATGCCTACCCCAAGGCGCCGGACCAGCAGAGCTTTCTGAACGAGCGGCGGAACGTCAACAACCTGTTCGAGATGATCTTCGCCAACCGCAAGCGGCGGTGGAAGTTCAACCAGTCGCCGCTGTTCATCGAGTTCCTCATGGGCATGCGCGATTACGAATGCACCCCGTGGGGCAACCCCACCTACAACCTCTTCGGTTGGCAGCGGCCGTGCTACCTGATCCAGGATGGATACGCCGACACGTTCGAGGAGTTGATGAACGAGACCGACTGGAGCAGCTATGGCCGCGCCAGCGGCAACCCGGCCTGCCAGCAGTGCATGGTGCACTGCGGCTACGAGCCCTCGGCGGTCGACCACACCTTCAGCAGCTTCGGTGGCTTCTGGGCGACGTTGAAGGCGACGCTGTTCAACCGCTACGCCAATCCCGCCGCGATGCAACGGCTGGAAGAGGAAAAGGGCAAGCCGCACGGCCCGGACCTGGCGCTTCACACCATCACGATCGACGGCAAATCCATTGCCTCCCTGATCAAGGAAAAGGAAACCGAAGCGGCATGACATCCCCCGTTGCGGCCCATCACGGCGAAGAATGATGATCGACCCGGACGCCGTGGGAAGGCAACTACGAAAAGCTCGAAAGATACGAAAAATTCCATCAGATAGTGGCGAGAAGCAGCCGGCACCAGCGCACGATGGCGAGGGCCGCATT
The DNA here is from genome assembly GCA_003552605.1 of Phycisphaeraceae bacterium. Taxonomy (GTDB): domain Bacteria; phylum Planctomycetota; class Phycisphaerae; order Phycisphaerales; family Phycisphaeraceae; genus B1Sed10-187. The sequence continues at coordinate 6,323 of PUNN01000239.1, read as the reverse complement.
TACAATGGCTGCGCGCGGTCAACTGCGCAAAGTTTCCAGCCTTCGATCCTGCACAACGCCATGTCATGGCGTTACTTCTTACTGCGTTTTTCGCAGTTTCCTCCACACCCATCAATCCGGCATATGTCAACATCAGCGGCAGAAGCACCTCAGATGCCGGAGTTTCCAATAACCAATGGCGCGGGCGCGGGTGAACACAGACAACAGAGAAGCCGACGATTTCCACATTCTTTTCGCGAATTTCGCGAGTTTCGTAGTTCCCCTCCTTATTCCCTTCGCGTAGTGCCCCCTTGATTCAAATTCGTGAGGAATCTTCAACGTGATCGGTCTTCGGCGGTCGGTTCCCCGGTAGGGAGGATCACGGTGAAGTCGCTGCCGCGGCCGGGCTCGGTGAAGACATGGATTTCACCACCGTGCTCTTCAACGATGCGACGGGTGCCCGGAAGGCCGAGGCCGGTGCCGCCGCGGGTGGTGCTGTAGTAGGGCTCGAATATTTTCGCACGCACCTCCTGGTTCATCCCGGGGCCGGTGTCGATGATGTGGATGTGAATCTCATCCCCGCCACCCTCGGCCGGGGTGGGGTTGCTGCCGCGGCGGCGTTCGGTGCGGATGATCAGTTCATCCCCGCCGCCATGGGGCTCGTTGTTGCGGCGGGCCTGCTCGGTGGCCTTGGTGGCGTTGATCATCAGGTTCAGCAGGGCCTGCTTCAGCAGGGCGCTGTCGATATGTGCCACGGCGGGCTCGGCATCGAGCTGGACGCGGAGCTGGAGCTTGGCCGCCGCGGCCTGCGGGGCGAAGAAATCGACAAGCTCGTTGACCAGTTCGTTCACATCGGCCTGCTCGCGATTGAGTTTGATCCGGCCGGCAAAGCGGAGGAAATCCTCAAGAATCTCGCGCAGGTGCTCGATCTCGCGCGTGAGGCTGCTCAGGCGGCGGCGGAGGCTGTCGATCCGCTCGCCAGGCTCGGCCTGTTCCTCGCCGCGATTGCGGATCAGCCGGTGCAGGTCGGAAAGGTCCTCCTGCACGAGTTGCATGTTGAGGTTGATCGAGGACAGCGGGTTCTTGATCTCGTGGGCAAGGCCGCCGGTCATCGCCTTCATCTCGGTCAGCCGCTCGTTGGCCCGATGGCGCATCTGCCGCACGGTCACCCGCCGGGCGGTGACCCATGCCACCACACCCGCCGCGATGGCAGCCACAAGCAGGCCGATGCCCAGTCCCAGTAGAAACAACCACACGTCCACACGCTCCCATGGCGCCGGCACCGCGGCATGAGCCGCCCGATCAATATCGTGCCGACTGCTCCGCCCAGGCTGCCGCGGGTGCGGTTACCCCGAAGCCAGCGTCGGCTCGACATGAGGATAGCGGACCATGGGACAGTACGTCACAGGGTGAGGCGGCCTGATGCCACGAAGAACACAGACCGCTTGGCGCCGTCAGCCTGGTCCGACCAGCCGGAGCCTACGGACTTTCACGCGGTGGAGGGGCGCGGCGTACCGGGGGGGCAGGGCAAACGCATGTAGGTGCGAAACAGGGTGGCATGGTCAGCGGCTGTCCGCAGCCGATGGCCATGCAGGCTCGTAAAAGCGGGTTTGCCACATGGCCTCAGCCGCCCCCGGAAAGACGGCTGCTGACCATGCCACCCATGCTACATGCGTTCGCCCTGTACCGGGGGGCAGCTCCCCCGGCCCGGATTCTGGGCGTCGGGTTATCAGAGGTGAGTTACCGGCTGCGAATCTCCGGGCGGGTCAGGCGACATCAGACCCGGTTCACAAATAGGCTGACATCCTCTCTTACCGCCCCACCGGGTGCATGACACGTATCGCGGCTGGCCGACCGGCCCTCCGCTTGCCTCTCTTTCGCGAAGAGGCCGGGGTGAGGGAGGGTTCGGCCGGCCCCTGCGAATCGTCCATCACGCCATCCCTCTCCCGGCCCCGGGAAACAGGGAGAGGGTGCAAGAGGCATGCCGCAACATGTGCCATGCACCCCTTGATATCCGAATATGGTGTCCATATTTCGACTGTGCAACATGTTTCTGCTATCATGTTGTACCGCTTGCAGGCGTTGTATCCTGCACGCTGTGCCGGATGGAGGAGGATGGTTGCAGGCAGCACATCGCGCGTGCGTGGTCGCGGTTCCGGGCCGCGACGTCTGCTTTCCCCGAGAAACCCGAGCCCTGTACCGCTTCGTGCCCCGCGAATGGCCGCAGGGACGTGACTTGCCGGTACGGGGGCATAGAGGAGTGACTATTTCGTGGCCAACTTCGAATCTACATTCAAGGATGAGGTCCGCCGGCTGGCGCGCAAGGAAATCCGTCTCACGATGGGTAACACCCAGCAGACCGTTACGGCCCTGCGTCGCGAGGTCAACCGTCTCAAGCACAAGGTCGACAGTCTCGAGAAGAAGCTGGCCAAGCAGAGCCGGCTTGTGGCACGCGGCGCGGCCGGTGAGGCTGTCGCGGCGGTCACCGCCCCGGACGAAGAGACTTCCCCGAAGCGCTTTTCGCGGCGCGGCCTGCATGCCCATCGCAAGAAACTCGGGCTCTCCGCGGCCGACTACGGTCGACTCGCCGGCCTGTCGGGGCTGAGCATATACAACTACGAGCATGGCAAGACGCGGCCGAGAAACGCCAACCTCGCCGCGCTGATGGCCATCCGCCAACTGGGCAAGCGAGAGGCTGAGCAGCGCCTTGCGGAGATGGATGGCAACTGAGGGCCGGCCCCATTCGGGAGTTGGCCCGATGGCTATGCTGCCGCGGGTGCCGGAGTCCCATGGCCATCAGCCGAAGCCCCCCGGAACCCCGCGCCCGGAACCCGGCCCCGGAACTCGGCTCCCTGAAGCTGCCGGCCCTCCCTCCTTGCTCATGCACCCTGCACCCGCCGCTCGCGATGCGGCGGAAGCCCAAGCCGCAGCGCAACTGCTATCATGGCCCGTTTTACCCGGCCACCACTGCCGCTCTCGCGGGCGGGGTCGGGTTGGTAGGTGTTTCACGCTCGCACTGTTAAGGAACGGCCATGGCCAACGAGACCTCGACACAGCCCGCCCCCGTCCACTCGATGGATGAGATCGTCGCCCTCTGCCGCCGACGCGGGTTCATCTGGCAGAGTTCCGAAGTCTATGGCGGGATCAACGGGTTCTGGGACTACGGCCCGCTCGGGACGGAGTTGAAGCGGAACCTCAAGAATGCCTGGTGGAGCGATGTGGTCACCTGCCCGCCCGATGGGCCGGACGGCCGGCCGCTGCAGATCGTCGGCCTCGACAGCACCATCATCATGAACCCGAAGGTGTGGGAGGCCAGCGGCCACGTTGCCGGGTTCAACGACCCGATGGTTGACTGCCGCCAGAGCAAGGCCCGGTACCGGGCCGACCACCTGGTTGTGCTTCAGCCGGCCGAAGGCGCGACCAACGCCGATACCCCGTGGTACGCCTTTGTCGAAGGCCAGCTCGATTCGATCGCGAAGAAGCTCAAGAAGGCGAAGGTCGATCCCGAGGCGTGCCAGCAGGTGCCATTGCCCGAGCTTCCGGTCGCATCGTATGCCCGGATCATCGGCCCCGATGCGGACAAGCCGGGCACGCTCACCGAGCCGCGCCAGTTCAACCTCATGTTCGAGACCTGGATCGGCGCCGTGCGCGATGAAGACAGCCGGGCCTACCTGCGGCCGGAGACGGCCCAGGGCATCTTCACACAGTTCTGGAACGTGGTCGACACCTCGCGTGTCAAGGTGCCCTTCGGCATCGCGCAGGTGGGCAAGGCTTTCCGCAACGAGGTCACCCCACGGAACTTCACCTTCCGATCGCGTGAGTTCGAGCAGATGGAGATCGAGTTCTTCATCCCGCCCGACGCCGCGGCTGAATGGTACCCGTGGTGGCGTGACAACCGCTTCGCCTGGTGGCAGTCGGTGGGGCTTGCCGGTGACAACCTCCAGCTCCGCGAGCATGAGGCCGATGAACTGGCCCACTACGCCCGTGAAGGCGCCGGCACGAGCGACATCGAGTACCGCTTCCCCTTCACCGCGCCGGGATTCGGCGAACTCGAGGGTGTGGCCCACCGCACCGACTACGACCTGCGCCAGCACGCGGAGCATTGCGGCAAGGGTGATAAGCTTCGCTACTTCGACACCGATCGCAACGAGCGATACTTCCCCCACGTGATCGAACCTTCCGCCGGGGCTGACCGGGGCACACTGGCACTGCTGTGCGAGGCGTACACGCCCGATCCGGACCGGCCGAGCGGGGTGTACATGAACTTCACGCCGCGCATGGCACCGATAAAGGCTGCGATCCTGCCGCTGGTGGCCAAGGATGGCATGCCCGAGGTTGCAGAAAACCTCTACCGTCAACTCCGCCGCCGCTGGCCGGTGCAGCTCGACGTCAAGCAGACGGTGGGCAAGCGCTACGCCCGCATGGATGAGGCTGGCACGCCCTATTGCTTCACCATCGACGGCCAGACACTCGAAGACCAGACCGTCACCGTCCGCCACCGCGACACGCTCGAGCAGCAGCGGATCAACATCGACCAGGTCCCATCGTTCCTGGAACAGAAGATCGAAGGCTGAGCCCGCACCAGCAACTTTTTATGCGTTTTCCGCGCTTTGCGTAGTTCCAATCTCCTCATCCCGCCAAGCCGGATGTCACATCGCATCGGACTTTGGACATGCCACACTGACTCGTAGCCAACGAACTACACAAAACGTTGAAGAGGCACAAGGGAGAAGTCCGCAGGACGTTGAATAAGGGGAAAATAAGAAACGCATCATGCGATTGCCTGGTGACATCGTGCCATAACCACAACCCTGGCATGTGCATCTCACCCCATCACATCAGCAGCGGCACCGCAACTCCATCCCAACCGATGGCGCGACACCGGAACGCCCGTTTTCGCGCATTTCACGCTTTTCGTAGTTCCCTGAACACCTTCAGCCGTTCAACCGGGCACATGTCAGTCGCGTTGGATTCAACACCAGGTATTGCTGTTTCACTGGATGGATCAGGATGCCGTGGCCTCCGGCCCGCCGCCTGGAAGTTCGGACCGGCCCGGCCGGGCGCGGGCGCTCGCGGCCTCTGCCGCATCCGGTGCGATGAAGCTGTTGATCTGGTCGATCATCTGGCGTAAGCGGCCGTGGCTGCGCCGGTTGAAACGCAGCTTCAATCGGGCAAGATCGCGTGCATCGTCTTCCACATCGAACGGGGTGCATGGTTCGATCCGCCCCTCGTTCAGCAGGTCGGCGAAGTCGGCATTGAGTCGATCGAGCTGCGCTGCATCCGGCGCCTGGCGCAGGCGAAGCACCAGTTCATCTCCCACCCAGCGCCACGAGTGATAATTGCGGTAGAACGCAAGCACGTGTTCCACCGCTTCGGCGGTGTTGTCGGTGATGTGATAGAGCGACAGGTCCGCCTCATCGATCATGCCATCTGTGAGCAGTTGCTCGCGGATGTAGCGGTCGAAGTGGTGCCAATAGTCACCGCCCGGCTCATCGACGCAGACGATTGGCATCGGCGCGCTCTTGCCCGTCTGGACGAGCGTCAGCACCTCGAAGCCCTCATCAAGGGTGCCAAAACCGCCGGGAAACAGGGCCACGGCGTTGGCCTGCGAGACGAACATCAGCTTGCGGGTGAAGAAATAACGGTGCGTCACCAGCTTGTCATCACCGATGATGAACTCGTTGGCGTTGGTTTCAAACGGCAGTCGGATGGCCACACCGAAGGAGGCATCGCGGCCGGCGCCGCCGTGGCCGGCGCGCATGATGCCATCGCCGGCGCCGGTGATGACCATCCAGCCGGCCTGACTGATGTGCCGGCTGAAATCGAGCGCTGCCTGGTACTGCGCCTTGTGCTCGACGGTCCGGGCCGAGCCGAAGACCGAAATCTTGGGCACATCCCGGTACGGCCGGAACACACTGAACGCGTGTCGCATCTCGCGAAAGGCATAGCTGAGAATCTTTACCTCCCCGAGATCCACCTGGTCGCGGGCGAGTCGCAGGCAGTTCTGCATCGTCTCGCGCAGCAGCCGGCCGGCGTGGTTTTCCGGGTTGCCGCCAGCGCGGCGGATCAACTCATTGAGCGACTCCACGAAGTCGGGGTCGCGAATATCAATATCCTGAGATGACGTCATGGCAGCCTCGTCTTGAAACCCTTTCCCCATCGCCCTCCGCTCCATCGAAGACGATTCACGGTGTTGTGGTACAGAGGCAATGGCGGGGGAAGGCAGTATAGGTTGCCCCCTTGGAAGGGTCGACCCAGCCGTATCGGCCCGCAGGGCAAAGGCATGTAGCGGCAGAACCGGCTGGCATGGTCAGCGGCTTCCGGGGGTGTCCGCAGCCGATGAC
>PUNN01000124.1 GCA_003552605.1 Phycisphaeraceae bacterium | reverse complement strand
GTCGCCATCGCTCAGCCCTCCCCCCCGCGGCTGGCGGTGTACTTGTCGTAGGCGGTGTTACGCACCTTGCCGAGATGGCGGGCGCGCGTATTGGTGTTCAACTCCGCGAGCACCTGGTAGGAGCGGTCGCTGCGGATGAGCTGCGATACGCGGCTGTCCGGATCGTTGAGATCACCGAATACGATGGCTTGCGTCGGGCAGGCGCCCTGGCAGGCGGTGACCACCTCACCGTCTTCAAGGATTTCATCCGCCCGCTTGCCCCGGGCGTGCTCGACACCGGCACGGCTTTTCGCTGTGGCGATGCGCTGGATGCAGAACGTGCATTTCTCCATCACGCCGCGCATGCGGACGGTCACCTCGGGGTTGTAGACCATCTGCTTGATCTGGTCGATTTCCTCGCGGCTCTGCGTGTCGGGCATGCCGATCCACGGCCGCGCCCTGCCCCGCGGGTCCACGGCCACGTATTCGTGATAGTTGAAACGCCGCACCTTGTACGGGCAGTTGTTCGAGCAGTACCGCGTGCCGATGCAGCGGTTGTAGATCATCACGTTCAGCCCCTCGGTGTCATGCACCGTCGCCGCCACCGGGCAGACCTGCTCACAGGGGGCGTTCTCGCAGTGCAGGCACGTCATCGGCTGATACACGACATCCGGGCTGGCAAGGTCGACCGTGTTCTTGAAGTAGCGGTCGATGCGCAGCCAGTGCATCTCGCGGCTGTTGGCCACCTCATCCTTGCCGACAATAGGCACGTTGTTCTCCGCCTGGCAGGCGATGACGCACGCGCTGCACCCGGTGCAGGAGTTCATGTCGATCGCCATGCCCCAGGCGTGGGGATGGCGGATCCTGTCTGAAATCGGCGGGAAAAGCTGAAGCGAGAGATCGCCCTTCTCGTTGCGGTGGAAGAGCTTCGGGTCATCCCGGTATTGCTCGAAGGTGCCTTCGCGAATGATGTAGCCGGAGCCGCCGGGCTTGCCCGTTCGCGTCTCCATGCCCCACTGGCCCACATCATCGAGCAGGTGATGGTCCTGCGTGCTCGCCAGCGTGTAGCGTTCATCGAGCGGCTCGAGTGTCAGCCCCGTCACGTGGGTCATCGCATCCACCGTGCGAAGACGATAGCTGTCGAACCCCACCTCGGTGCCCACGTTGCCCGAAGCACGGCGGCCATAGCCCAGTGGCAATACCGCCGTGCCCGAAGCGAGCCCGGCCATGATCCACACCGCCACCTCGAATCCATCCTCGCCGAGGTGGCCTCCATGCAGCCGCACCATCTGCCCGTTGCTCAGCCCCATCCGCTCGGCATCCGCCTGACCGATCATCAGGGCGTTGTCCCAGACCATCTTGGTCAACGGATCGGGCAATTCCTGCAACCAGCCGTTGTTCGCATGGCGGCCATCCAGCATCGAGTAATCGGCGGTCAGAACGACCTCGATTTCATCTTCAGTCGATCTGCGCCCAGTGCCCTCCTGCCCCTGCCCGGGCCACCCTGGCGTTGAAACTTCGACAAAGTCCCGGCCGCTTCCAGGTTCGCTGCCGCGGTGGAGCAAGCGGCGCCAGCGCCGCTCGAACGGGCCATCGAGCATCTCGCTCACCGTCTGGCGCACAATGGCGTAGCCATCGGGCGTGATGCCGGCACACATCGCCAGCACCTGCAGCACACTTCGTCCACCGTACAGCGGCTCGATCAGCGGCTGCTGCACACAGAGCGTGCCATCCCAGGCTCGGCCATCGTGCCAGCATTCGAGGGCATGGGCACGCGGCACGTGCCATGTCGAGGCCAGCGAAGTCTCATTGATGTCGAGTGAAAGATGAATGCTCCGCTCGACCTGCGCCAGCTTGCTTTCGAACTCGAGGTCGGCCGGGGCATCGAACGCGGGATTGCCGCCGAGCATGACCAGGGTCTTGATCTCACCCGCATCCATCCGCTCGGTGAGTGCCTTCAGTCCCTTCGCCCCGTTGTGCCGCTTCTGCTCATCACCGGCCTGCGGCTCGTGGGTGAACCGGACGGTGTGTCCAGGGTTATCCAGGTGATCGTTGATGGCCCATGCCATCGCATGGATGTCAGAGTCCTGCTCGCTTCCTGCCATCACCAGGCAACGGCCGCGCCGGGACTCATCGCCAAGGTCCGCGGCCAGTTGCTCCATGAAAGGTGTTTCGCGCTCATCAAGTTCCTGCTGCTGCGCTTCTTCAACGCCCAGCACCGCCGCGAGGTGTTCGATCAGCACGGGGATGCGGGATGGCTTGACAGGCAGCCGGTGATCGGCGGTCGAGCCGGTCAGGGTGAAGCGGGCCTCCACACTCCAAAGACGGTTCATCCGACCTTCATCGGCGGCGCGGCGGCCGCGGGCCCATTCGCTGGCATTGCGCGGGGCGGTCGCGTGCAATCCGAGCGGATCAGCCTCGAAGCAGACGATGCAGTCGGCTTCATCGAGCCGATAGATCGGCCGCAACGGTTCACCGAAGGCACGCTCGGTCCCCTCGATTTCATTCTCCCGGCCGACCGGTTCCCATGTATACCACGCGGCATCGCCGAAGCGCTCGAAGACTTTCTCACGCAGTCGCTCGACCGATGGGCTGTCATCGGCCTCGGCCAGGAAGGCCAGGCCGGCGCCCTGATCGGCCTCATGCTCCTCGAGCGCTTCGCGTAAGGCGCGTTCGAAGGCTTCCGGCCGCTGGGGCTGCATCGCAGCGTTACGCCGACTGCGGCGAAGGTGCCGGCGGCTGCGGTCGGGATCGTAAAGTTCCAGCACCGACGCCTGGGCGAACACGCTGCTGCCGCCCGGGTAGGGATGCAGGCTGTTATTTTCGATCTTGATCGGCCGGCCATCGTAAGCCGTGACAAGCAGGCCGGTGGCAGCACCCGCCACCGGCATCATCGTGGCGTAATGGATCGGCTCGCCCGGCACGTAGCCCTCGGGCCGCGAGGCGAACGGCCGGATCTGCCGCCGCGGCCAGCGCCGACAGCCGGAGAGCGTCAACCCCGCCAGCGCCATCGATGCGCCCATGATCTTCATGAACGAGCGCCGGGACACGTTCATGGCCGCATCGGGATCGTAGCCCGAAAACTCGCGCGCAATCCGGTCCTGGACCTCAGGCGTTTCGGCCAGGTGCTCGAGGCTGCGCCAGTACTCGCGGCCCTTCAGGTTTTCGTTCAGCGGTGACACGTCGAGCAGTTCGTCATGTATTCGACATCGTGAATGTTGTACAGCTCCTTCAGCTCACGCCCAAGTTCCTCCTGGGTCATGCCGTGATCCTCCGGCGACCAGGTCATGTCGGTGACCTTGTCGAGCGGACGAAGGTGCTGCTCCGGTTCTCTATGGCAGTCGATGCACCAGGCCATGCTCATTGTCTCGGCCTGGTAAACCTCTTCCATCTGGTCCACGCGGCCGTGGCAGGTCACGCAGCCGATGCCCTTGTTCACGTGCGCTGCGTGATCGAAGTAAGCATAGCCGGCCATGTCATGCACCTTGACCCAGTCGATGGGTTCACCCGTGCGCGCACTTTCATGCACTGGCTCGAGTTTGGCGCTCGCCTGGTGAATGCCCGGCCCTTCACCCTCGGGGGCATGGCAATTGGTGCACGTCTGCGTCGGCGGGATGGCGGCGAAGGAACTGTCCTCGACTGTCGTGTGACAGTACCGGCAATCCATGCCCTGCTCACCCACGTGAACGGCGTGGCTGAACTCGACCGGCTGCTCGGGCTGATAACCGATGTCGGTCGTGCGCGGCGAAAACCCGAGCACAAGCAGCACCGGCAGGTACGTCGCCGCGCCGATCCCACCGAGGATCAACGCCGGCAGCAGGTAATTCGCCCAGCGCGGGAAGACGAACTTGGCATCTTGCTGCGGAATGGTTCGTTGCCCTTATCTGTGTACCTTGAACCGCGAGCCCATGCGGGCGGCGCCGGGGCGTTCGAGCCGTCGACACGAATGACGGCCCGTCCCGATCAAGTGGCACCATGATAATGCCCTTGGCGGCGAAGGCAAATCCATCATAACTCGCGCCGCGACAACCATATCCATGATAACTGGACCTGATGATATGATACTGCCATCCCGCGCTGCACATCACGACCGGCCACCCGCCGGCCGGCGAACTACCTGTCGGCAAGCGGCTCAGGCAGCAGCACCACACATGCATCTTCGACCTGCTTGTCCCCATCGTGGAAGTTGACGCGCACCACCCACTGGTCAGCGGCCGCGTACCGACCCCGATCCCCGTTGCCCGATGTCGCCTTTTCCCCGGCGTCCGGCTCGAGTACCAGGTCATACCAGCCGAGCGTCTTCGGTGGCCGCACGAAGCTCAGTTGGACGAGTTCCTGCCGGACCGGTTCCGGTAGATCGACGGCCTCGAAGCCGCGGTAGTCAAGCGATTGGCCGTCGAGCTGCCACTTTGCCGCGGCGGCCGCTTCGGTCAATGCCGGGTTCCACGCCGCCACCGCGATCCGGACAGCCCCCTCCGAAGTTCGAGAGGCAGCGACGACTTCAAAAGTCCTTCGACTGCTGACCACCGCTTCGAACTGCTGCACCTCGGCATCGTTGCCGGGAGTAAACCGCTTCTCAGCCTGTGCTTGCAGGAATCTCATCGTCTTCGGCGGCACCACCCGTTCCCGCGCGGTGGGCCGGTCCCATGGATCGACATAGGCATATTCCGTGCGGGTAATCGGCGGGGCCGCCAAGGGCGCGGTGCCGGTTTCCATCGACTTTCGCACCAGTGCAATGGCCCCGGGTGCAAGCAGCGGGATCAATACAAGGATGAAAATGAGATTGGCGCGTGTTTCTTTGCCCATCGTCGCCGATTATATGCACTGCTCAGCGCCGGGCCTGCACCTTCGACGCTTCGGGCCCCAATTCAGGACCTTACGGTAGGAAAGCATGACCCGGCAATGCGACCCTCGCCGCTCAGCACACATGGCGATCTGAACATCAATCCATCACCTGACACTTCATCGCCCGGAACTCACCGCCGCATCAGCCGAAGCCATGTGCCACTCGTACATGTTCGCAGTGACTTCGCGGGCTGCTTCGACAAGCTCGGCATGCGGCTGATCGGTAATGTCGACGAAACCGACAAGCTGGTTCTCGCCATCCTGGCCCCGGCCGGTGGCCGCCTGGTCGGCATGCTGGAACCAGTGGCTGCCGATGCTGTACGGCTGGTCCAGCCAGCGGCGGAGAAACAGCACGTAGTACTGTCGGCGCTCCTGGGCCGTGAACGCGGCGTAGAGCGGCGGAAGCTGGCGCTGGCTCAGCAGGGGGAAATGGTGCTCCCCGAGCATGAGCGGCCGGCCACCACTGTCATGGTGCCACTGGCCGAACTGCTCCGGCCGTGGGTAGAGGTCGTAGCAGTTGACACTGACCACATCGAACGACCGGCCCGCCGCGGCGACGATCGCCTTGGCCGGCGCCTGCCGCACGAATCGACAACCGAGGTAGAGGTGGTTCGGCGCATGGCGCTGAAGCATCTGCCGGATGCCGCTGAACATCGTCTCGGCAAACAGCGCTTCGAAGCCGGCCATCAGCTCGGCCCCTGGGCCTTCGCTGGGCACATCCTCCATCCCCATGGACTCCACCTCCGACCAGTCATCGATGCGACGGCCGAGCAGCCGTGAGGCCGCCGCGAGATCATCCCCGCTCTGTTCGCGGACATACGATCGCCAGCGGTAGCGCACGGCCATGTCGCGCTCGGCCTGCAACAGTCGCGGGTTCCGCCACGGCCCCTCGTTGTCGACGAAGAAGCCGATCACCCAGGGATTGTCGCGATGTGGCGCCACCTCCTCGGTGAACTTCTGATCCAGGCATTCCATCCAGCGCGGGTCGAACACATCCGCAAAGGCGTTGGAGATCAGCGGGAACCGCGCATCCCGCGAGGCGGTGGTGCGGGCGTGCGGCACCATCTGCTGATCGAGCATGACCTCTTCAGACCAGTTGGCAATCGTGTTGAATCCCCACTTGCCGAAGCGCAGGCACACACGATCACGCCAGGCTTCGCGCGAGCCGTATTTTCTCAGGATATTCCAGCGGTAGAAACTCACACCACCGCCGCGGTATTCCTTCGCCAGCCACGCCTCGGCCTCCGCCCCCTCGCGGGGGGGAAGCTGCTCGTAAAGCTCCTCGCGGCCATCGGGGATGGTGTTATCCAGCGTCCGCACGCCCGTGGTGCCGATCGAGTAGAACGGATGACCGAGCGGATCGACCATCCACCAGACGCCATCAACCTGCTCGATGCGGAAAAAACCACTCGCCTCGAACCGCGGCCCCCCGGTCCAGCCGCCGAAGGCATCCCGGTCGGTGGGACCGTTCGCGGCATCAAGGTCTTGTTTTTCGCTGTCGCGGAAGGCGACCAGCTCTGATTCATCGGTGACCTTGCCCGGCCAACGTGTGCTGGCGCGCTGGCCGAAACGGTCGACGCAGAACGGCCGTGTCTCACTTTCCAGAGGTTGCAGGGTGAGGCGGCGGACGATGATTCGCCGCGGCCCTGCCGGGGGCGCCTGTACGGGTTCGAGAAACTCAGCAGCACCGCGGCCGAGCCGGCGCTGCCGCTCGAAGTCGGTCAATACCTCATCCCCACCCCACAGCCCCACCAGCCGTACCGCCGCGGGCTCATAGGTCGCCCGAATGCCGGCGGTCAAGGGCAGGTCGCGCAGGTCCAGGACAACGGTCTGCTCACGGCCTGGGGTAAGCTCTGCCCGCACCGGCAGGCGGTTGCGTGCCCCGATGACGATCAACTCAAGCGTCAATGGGCCTTCAGTTGGCTCCACCACCACCTCGAGCCGGCCGTATTGCTTCCAGTTGGCTGGAAGCTCCAGCACCCCCACTTCGGACTCGATTTGTCCATCGCTCTGCTCGAACGTGATGGCGAGGTCCTCACCATCTGCCTCACATTGGCAGTGCCGGGTGGTCACCCGGGGGCGCTCGACGAAACCACCTCCCCCGGCCTGGAAGGCCTCATACCGCGCGGCGGCATTCTGGTGGGCTGGGTCGGTGATGTTGGACAGCTTTGCCTGTACGGGAGTGGCCATGCGGCTCCTTCGCAAAATCGGTGTCTGGGCGACTGCGAGCCGGTCGCGAGCCGCCTGAACTTCAAGCGCTAACGTATCGCCCGGCATGGTCCGCGGCAACCCGTGACAAGAAATAACCGCACCGGGGTGCGCTTGGCCGGCCGATCGGGTACAGCGTCACTGCTGTTCAATCATCTGACGTGCGAGGCGTTCGAAGGCCACCATGGCAAGAATGGCGTGCTGGTTGTAGTCGATGCGGACCCCGGTGGCGTTGAAACTGTTGCGGACGCCGCCGAGGACCCGGCGGGGCTGGGCGAAATACATCGCCAGTTCCGGCCGATACTGAAGCCGCATGACAAATCGAGACCCCGCCATCGACGAGGCGGCGAGTGAGTTGATGGCCTGGCGCAGTTCCGCATCATCCTGGCCCCCGCTCTGGGCTTGCAGGGTCATCGCAAGGGTCGCTACCACGCGCACCCGCCGCGCTGCTTCGCGGGCAAGCGGCACGGCGAACGCACCTTCATGATCGACGGCCATGGGGCTGTGCTGCTGCGTCCGCATCATCGCGCCGGCGAGCATCACCGCCCGGTCCCGGTAGGCCTCCTGTCCGGTCTTGCGGTACAGCTCACAAAGTGCCAGCGCCTGGCCCACATCGTGGGGCATCCGGTGGGCGGGCAGCGGGCGGTCATCGGCCACATCCCGATGCTGCATCAGATAATCCACCGCGCTGCGGGCCGCCCCAAGCCAGCGGTCATCCTCATCGACATCATGCATCCGCGCCAGGGCCAGGGCGGCCTCGCCCGGGTAAACAGGCGACTGAAAATCACGCTCCAGTTGCCCGGTCTGCGCATTCTGGCGGTGTACGCGGAAACGGCCATCGCCACCCTGCGTGGCCACGAGCCAGTG
>PUNN01000211.1 GCA_003552605.1 Phycisphaeraceae bacterium | reverse complement strand
CGTCGCCCGTCCCGCCACTTTTGCCCCCGCCCTCGATCGGAATCCCTTGAATGCCGGACATCCCGCCCCCCGCCACCTCATCTTCGCAGGCTCGCGCCGCCGATGGTGCGCCGATAACCCTTCGCATCGGCCACAGCCCTGATCCCGACGATGCGTTCATGTGGTATCCACTTGCCGACTTCGCCGCCGGCGAAGGGCCGGGCGGGCAGGGGTGGTCGCCGCGGATCGACACCGGCCCCTACCGGTTCGTCCACGTCCTTGAGGACATTCAGTCGCTCAACGAGCGGTCGGAGCGAGGCGAGCTTGAAATCACCGCCCTCTCGATCGCGCAGTACCCCTACGTCGCCGATCGTTACGCCCTGACGCGCTGCGGTGCTTCACTCGGCGATGGCTACGGCCCGATGGTGATCGCGCCGGCGGAGGGGTCAATCTCGATCGGCGACCTGGCCGAGCTTCGCATCGCCGTGCCCGGCGAGCGGACGAGCGCCTTCCTCGCCCTGTCGATGCTGATGGGCCAGCGCATCCCGCACTACGAGGTGGTGATGTTCGACCGCATCATCCCGGCGGTGGCCGCCGGTGAGTTCGATGCCGGGCTGATCATCCACGAGGGGCAGCTTACCTATGCCGAGGCGGGGCTGCAGAAGGTGGTCGACCTCGGTCAGTGGTGGAGCGAGACGCGGGGCCTGCCGCTACCGCTTGGGGGCAACGCCATCCGGCGCGATCTCGGCGAGGCGCGAATGGCCGAGGTCTGCCGCATCCTTCAACAGAGCATCGAATACGCCCTCGCTCACCGCGAAGATGCCATCCGCTACGCCCTGCACTATGCCCGCGACATGGGGGCCGACCTTGCCGACCGGTTCGTGGGCATGTACGTCAACAAGTGGACGCTGGACTACGGTGAGCTTGGCCGCAGCGCCGTCGAGCAGTTCCTCGGCGAGGCCGCCGCAATGGGCCTGGTACCGGACACCGGACCACCGACATTCGTGACCCCGGAATAGGGCGCAGCGGGCGTGCGGCCAATCACGCATGCAGACCACCCGTCCACCCGCCCGGTGAGGCGGCGAGATGAGTGCATGACACGTATCGCGGAAGGCTCTTGCTCCCTCTTCCCTCGGGAGAGGGCTGGGGTGAGGGTAGATTCGTGCCGGTCGTACCACGGCTGGACCGAAGGCCGACCCCCGGTATGAGGCGGGAAAGACGGAACATGAAGTATTTGGGCGTTTGCACCGCGCCCCCTCACCCCAGCCCTCTCCCGAGGGGATAGGGAGCGAAAGCCCCTGCGATATATGTCATCCACCCGGGCGAGAACCGCCACCGGTCCCGTTCTCCACCCTGCTCCCCGCCCGCCGCTACAATTCCCGTCCCATGCGCATCCTGCACGCGGAAAAATTGCTCAAGCGCTACGGTGGGCGAACCGTCGTCAATGATGTCAGCTTCGATGTCGAGGAAGCCGAGATCGTCGGCCTGCTCGGGCGAAACGGGGCCGGCAAGACCACCAGCTTCCGGATGGTCATCGGCATGATCGGCCCCGACGGCGGCACCGTCACCTTCAACAACCAGGAGGTGACCCACCAGCCAATGTACCGACGTGCCCAGCGCGGCATGGGCTACCTCGCGCAGGAGCCCAGCGTCTTTCAGCGGCTGACCGTCTGGCAGAACCTGATGGCCATTCTCGAAACGCGCCCGCTCCGCCGCGCCGAGCGGCACAAGCGGGCCGAATCGCTGATGGAGCAGTTCGGCCTGACCCACCTGCGAAAGCAGGCGGCACGGACACTCTCCGGCGGCGAGCGCCGCAAGCTCGAGATCGCCCGCGCCCTGATCTGCGAGCCCTCGCTCATTCTGCTCGATGAGCCGTTCAGCGGGGTGGACCCGGTGGCGGTCGAGGAGCTTCAGAAGGAAATCCGCATCCTGCGCGAGCAGCGCCATATCGCCATGCTCGTCACCGACCATAACGTGCAGCGGACACTCGAGATCGTGGACCGGGCCTACGTGATTTTCGAGGGCAAGGTCTTCGCCCATGGCACGCCGCGAGAGGTCATCAACAACGAAGATGTCAGAAAGCTCTACCTCGGCTCAACCTTCCGCGGCGACGAGTTCGACAACTGACCCCCGGAAACGCCGCAAACCCCGCCCGACCGCTGCCAACGATCCACCCCCCATGCCCGCACGACGCCCGCACAAACCCGCCGCCCCGATCAACCGCAGCAAGGCTGCTCCCCCCGCTGTCCAAGGCAAGGGCATGAGGCCGCAGCCGCCGCGGCGACGGCCACGGTCGATCCGCGGCGTGGCCGAGGCCGCGGAAACCCCAATTCCCCCCGAACTGACCGACAAGGCCCGCGGCGAGCGCCTTCAGCGGGTGATGGCCGAGTTCGGCGTCGCTTCCCGCCGCCACTGTGAACTGCTCATCCGCGAAGGCCGCGTGCAGGTCAATGGCCAGCCCGTGGTCGACCTGCCCGCGTGGGTCGATCCGGCCACGGACCGCATCGAGGTCAACGGGCAGGTGATCAACAAGGCTCGAAAATCGCCCAAGCCCGATGCGGCCGCCCTCTCGGCCCCGCCGCGCAGCGATGTGTCGGCCAGGACGACCGTTCGCCGGGTCTACATCATGGTCAACAAGCCGCGCGGCGTGATCTCGACAGCAAGCGATGATCTCGGCCGCAGGAGCGTGCTCGACCTCGTCGATTTGAAGGGGCAATTGCCTGCCGGTGCCCCACGTCTGTATCCCGTCGGCCGGCTCGATGCCGAATCCACCGGCCTCATCCTCCTGACAAACGATGGCACGCTGACCGAGCGCCTGACCCATCCAAGCCACGAAGTCTCCAAGCACTACACGGTCACCTGCCGCGGCCAGCTCAGCGATGATCAGTTGAAGAAGCTTAATGAAGGTCTCTATCTCGCTCAGCGGAAGGGCTCGAAGAACCGCCCCCCGGCCGGCCGCGCCCGCCGCGCCAGTGCAGACCATGTCCAGCGCCTCGCCGTGCATCGCGACCGCGCCCGGGGCGACACCACGCTGCTCGAGATGACCCTGACCGAAGGCCAGAACCGGGAAATCCGCCGCCTCGTGGCGGCCATAGGCAGCAAGGTCCGGCGCCTGCACCGCGATGGCATCGGCCCACTGCGGCTGAAGGGGCTTGCCACGGGTGAATGGCGGTTTCTCACGACAGCCGAGGTGCGCAAGCTCTTTCACGCCGCGGGACTCGAAGACCCCGCACGCGCCCGGCGTCATACCAAGAAGAAGAAGAAAACGGCGGTCAAAGGCGGCAGGCACGATTGAACATCACCCCGGCCCCGTCGTAAAGGGCCGCGGAAGTCATCCGACACTTCGGCCACGATGCATCACGGATGATGCGATGGGAGGCAACACGTGAACGTATCCATGAAGGCCCTGCTCGGCGTCTCGCGGGCACCATTCCTGCTGCTTTCCGTGTTGCTTGTTGCTTCCGCAAGCGCCGCATCGGCATGGGATGCGCAGGTGCAGGGCACGGGCGAGGGCTTCTCCTGGCTGCATACGCTGCTGGCGCTTGTGGGCCTTGCGGCAATGCATATCGCTGTGAATGCTTTCAATGAAGCAAGCGACATGGCCAACGGCATCGACTTAGCCACGGTGCGAACGCCCTTCAGCGGGGGCAGCGGCACCCTGCCGGCGGGGTTGTTGTCCGTCACGGGGGCCCGAATCGTCGCGGCCGTCGGCCTTGGCATCGGCCTGGCCATCGGGGGGTACTTCCTTGTCGTCATCGGCTGGGCGTTGCTGCCGATTCTCGCACTCGGCGTGCTGGCGGTGGTCGCCTACAGCCCATGGATGCTTCGCATCGGGCTGGGGGAGGTGTTTGCGGGGCTGGGCCTCGGTGCCCTGCCGGTGCTGGGCACCGCACTGGTCCAGGATGGAATCATCGGGCCGGCGGCGATTGCCGTGAGCGTGCCGGCCTTCTTCATGACGTTCAACCTGTTGCTGCTCAACGAGTTTCCTGATGAACAGGCCGACCGGGCCGGTGGCCGGCGGCACCTGGTGATCCTGCTTGGCCGCCGCCGGGCGGCGCAACTCTATGCCGGTGCTTGCCTGGCCACGGCACTGGCCATCCTGGTCGCGGTGATACCGCCCGTGGCGGCGTTGCCGACCACTGCCCTTGTCGCGTGGGTCGCACTGGGCGCCGCCGCCCCGGCGATCATCTGGGCCCTTCGCCGCGCTGAGCAGGCAGTGCCGATCCCGGCATTGGCCGGCAACGTGATGTGGAACCTCGGCACGCACCTGGTGCTGGCGGCCGTGCTTTCATTTGTCGCCATCCGCTGCTGACCATAACGGCGCGCCGCACCTGCAATCAGGCGACCGCACTTGATTCTCCCCGCTTTCAAGTGCTGATGTACACATCGAACCGCACGCGCTGCCCGCGGATCACCGCCACCGGTTCGGGCTCGGTGACAAGAGGTGGTGCGCGCCGCGGCCGCTTGACCACGATGCGACGAATCGGCACCTCGAGCGCTGCCTGGAGGAGGTTGGCGGCGTCCGGATCCTCACCCACCAGCCGCCGCAGCAGTTTCATCGCCTTGCCCTGGGCGGCCCGCCTGCGAGCCGGGCCGGGATACATCGGGTCGATGTACGCCACCGCCGGCACGGGCTGCGGGGGTGCGGCAAGCCACAAGGCACTGTCGCGCTGCAGCACCTCGAGGCGCGATGCCACCTGCGGCTCCGCCGCGGCGGCGCGGTCGACCGCATCTTCGAGCATCGCCGCCACCACGGGATGACGTTCGAGGGCGATCACGCGGCAGCCGAATCGGGCGAGCATCCATGCATCCTCCCCGAACCCCGCCGTCAGGTCCGCGACCGTTACATCCGAAGGGGCGTGCCGGCGATGAAGACCAACGGCCCGGAACAACGGCTGTTTTCGAGAAGCCCCCGCCGCAGAGCGTGTGTCGATGCCCGCCAGATCGACCGACACCGGCCTTCCACCCACGACCGCCGCTTCGCCCCGCCGCGCTTTGAGCGCCAGCCGGTCGGCGGTGACGATCAACAGCAGTTCCGGGTCATCCCCCCCGTCCGACGTCCACAGCGGCAGGCCGAGTTGCTCTGCGAGCGCTGCGGCCCGCTGCTTCGTCGCCTCGGCCGCCACCACCTCGACCGTGACGGCCACGGTCGCAGGCGCTGGTGGTGAAAGCCCATCATCATCTTTGGCGTTCAAGATCGACTCCCGCGGCCGCCGGGTTGCCCCGCGCGATTGCACCGGTCGGAACCTGCAAGCAGCGCCTCAGCCTTCCTGCTGCTCCGCCGCTTCCGCCTGCTGCCGCTCGTACCGCTCGCGATTGGTGCGGCCATCCATCAGCAGATGCACCCGGTCACGCTCCGACTCGGGCAGGGCCGAAGCAAGCAGCTTGCGCACTTCCCCGATATGGGTCCGTCGCGACAGATGGGTCAGCACGATCGCCTCCGCGGTACTGCGCCGGGTCAGTTCGACAATGTCATCGAGGTGCAGGTGCTGGCCGACCTTCGCCTTGCCGCGGTGGTCAGGGTCGAGGAACGTGCATTCGGTGATCAACACCCGCGCATCGAGCACATCCCGACGCATGAGGTGATCGCCCATTGACGTATCACCGGTATAGCACACGGTGGGCACCTCGCGCGTGACGGTGATCTCCTCGCCGGCTTTCTTCAGCGCGATGAGCTTTTCCTGCGGCTCACCGAGGAGGTCTTCGCGCAGCTTGCTCCGCCGCTCGATGACGGTATAGCCGCTCGAGGGCACGGTGTGGCGCGTCGCGAAGGCGCGCAGGTAGTGGTTCTTCTTGACCTCGATCTCCTGCTCGGGAGCGAGGGCGATGATGTTGTACGGTGTCTGCTGCGCCTCGATGTCCACCCACGCGCGCATGACATTGTGGATGGGCTGCTCGAGCGGCGGGGGGCAGATGAGCGTGCCCACGCCCATCCCCTGAAAGTGGCGCTGCGAGAAGTAATAGGCGAGGGCGGCGCTGTGATCCATGTGGCCGTGGCTCAGCGCCACGTAAGGCGCGTTGAGCACGGGCTTGGGCGCCTGACCGATGTCGAAGCAGACATCAAGTTCGGGCACGTGGACCACCGTCTCCTCACCGGCGATGGAGATGCCCTGAAGGCGCCAGGGCGGGACGTACAGGAAGCCGAGTTGGGGCAATCGGGGCGGCTGTCGGGGAATCATGGGGCGGTCAGTTCCGAAGCAAACACGGCCCCGGGGCGGAATGGGCATAAGCGCGGCGGACAGGTTCGCATTTCTGGTGTGAATGGTTCGCGAACGTTTTCCGCCCGGGGCCCGCAGTCGCTTTCAGGACTGATCGCCGGCCGCCGCGCCAACAGGCCGCGGTGGGATTCGAACCCACGGCCGGCCGGGCCTCAACAGCCCGCCGACCGCCGGATCGGGACGGTAACCCGCCCTTGATGAACACGGCCCATGTCGCTGCACTCGCAACGACCACCCTGAGTCTCCCGCCCCCGGGCCACCCCGTCAAGCCCATGCCACCACCGCAGCCTTGCCCGGGCGCATGACACTTCTCGCGGGTGTTTTCACCTCAGCATGCCGTGGGCTGGCTGTGTCAGTGGGCTTTCCGGGGGTCTTCAGCCCGATGGCCATGGGAGCCCCGGGGCGCCCGTAGCCCCTCGGAGCCGCATGGCCATCGGGCGCAGACGGCCGCTGACAATGCCACCCACCCTCCATGCGCTTACCCTGCCGGCGGCCTTTCAGCCCCGGCTTGCGGACCGGCATCAGATTTTTCCTGTTTGGGATTGCCGCCGTTGAATTGCGTAGTCCCCGCCCCGGTCCACGCATACCATGATGGTGTCGCATAAGGTACGCCGTGAGCCGGAGGCACGGCGGGGAGTGCGGTCCATATCCACATCGCCATTTGAAAGGAAACGACGATGGACGCGCTGAACAGTTCTTGCAGTCGTGTCGGTGTCTGCGTGATGTGCATGGGACTTGCGGCGGCGCTTGTGCTCGCCGCAACACCCGTGGTGAAGGCCGACGCCTGGGTCGGTGAGTACCGTGGCGACGGCATGGCCGTCGAGGTCGATCGTGATGCAAATGCCTACAGGGGCCGCATCGAGCGTGGGCAGGATGCCTACCCCTTCCAAGGGCAATTGCGCAACGGGCGGATCGAGGGCACCTTTACCGCGGGGGCGCACCAGTTTGCCTTCAGCCTGCGGCGCGGCGATGACGGCATGGTGGTGCTGAGCACCGCGGGGCGCGACTTCTCGCTCGAACGCCAGGACACCGGCGCTGGGATCAACCCCTTCGGTAATGGCGATGACGTCAAGCAGGCCTCTCATCCGTTCGCTGATCCGCCGATCGATGATGCCGATCGCCCACCCATGCGGGGCCGGCGCCTCGACCACCCCGTCGGCTTTTCGATCACGGTGCCCGAGGGGTGGCAGGGGCACGCGGATGGCGAGATGGTGGTGCTCGGGCCGCGTGTCCCTGCCGGTGTCGACCCGGACGTGTTCTGCACCGCGGGGCTCGATCCCACGGTGCGGACTATCGATAACCCCGCCATCGTCCGCGAGGTGGCCCGGCAGATCGAGCTCAATGCCCCCCAGTTCCGGCAGCAGGGCGAGCCGGTGAGGCAGCAGCGTGGCGACCGTCCGCTGGTGAGGGTGGAGTTTGACGGTATGAACCCCGACACGCGTCAGCCCATCCGCGGCCTGGTGGTGCTGTTCATGTTCGACCAGCGCCAGGCGGGGTTCATCTTCGCCGGTGGCAGTGTCGAGGCCATGCGGCGGGACAGCGACCGTATCGATGCCATCATCGACAGCTTCGCCGCCACCGGCCGGCACCGGCCGGCACCGGTCGATTCGGCCCGGCTGGAGGGCACCTGGGTGCGCCAGGCGGCCAGAGGACAGAGCACCCTGCGGCTTCAGCGCGACGGCCGCGAACTGCGCGGCGAGGTGGTGGCGCCTACCGGTACGTCCATGCGCGTGCTCGGCACCGTGGATAGAGCCGGACGGTTCGCCGGCCGGCT
>PUNN01000034.1 GCA_003552605.1 Phycisphaeraceae bacterium | reverse complement strand
GGTGGCATGGTCAGCAGCCGTCTTCGGCTGATGGCCATGCGGCGAACCCCCAATCACAGGCCGTCATGGCCATCGGCTGCGACCCCCGCAAGCCGCTGACACAGCCAGCCGGTTTTGCAGCTTCATGCGCTCGGTCATTGCATCCCGAGTGCCTGCGCCATCGTCGTGCCGAGTTCGCCGGGGGTGTCGGCCACATGGCAGCCGGCCTCTCGAAGGGCGTTGATCTTGCCCTCGGCGCCACCGCCACCACCGCTGATGATCGCCCCGGCATGACCCATCCGCCGGCCCGGCGGTGCGGTGCGGCCGGCGATGAAGGCGGCCACCGGCTTCTGCACGTGGTTGCCGATGAATCGCGCGGCTTCCTCCTCATCAGTGCCACCGATCTCACCGATCAGCATGATGCCGTCCGTCTCGGGGTCGGCATTGAACAGTACGAGGCAGTCGGTGAAGCTCATGCCGCGGATCGGGTCGCCACCGATGCCGATGCAGGTGGTCTGCCCGATGCCCATGTTGGCCGTCTGCCAGACCGCTTCGTAGGTCAACGTGCCGCTGCGACTGATGATGCCGACAGCGCGGCGGGACTCGGAGTGCTCGGCGGGCTTGTGAATGTAGCCGGGCATGATGCCGATCTTGCACGCCCCCGGTGTGATGATCCCCGGGCAGTTGGGCCCGATAAGCCGGACGCCGCGATAGCCATCGAGAAACCGGCGGGTGCGGACCATGTCGAGCACGGGAATGCCTTCGGTAATGCAGACGATCAACTCGATGCCGGCATCCGCCGCTTCGAGCACGGCATCGGCGGCGAAGGCGGGGGGGACGAAGATCATGGTTGCCGTAGCGCCGGTAGACTTTACCGCTTCCGCGCAGGTATTGAAGATGGGCACGCCGTTTTCGTCGGTGGTGCCGCCCTTGTTGGGCACCACGCCCCCGACCATCTGCGTGCCGTATTCCAGACACGCCCGGGTATGAAAGGCGCCCGCGGCGCCGGTGATGCCTTGGCAGATCACGCGGGTGTTTCGGTCAACAAGAATGCTCATGGCCCTGCGGCTCGCAAATCAGGAAGGTCAAGGGGGGTAAACGCGTAAGGTAGCGGCTTCCGCCGCTACTGACCAGTCGGCCCCGCGACCGCGGGCGCATGACACGCGCCGCGGCGGGCCACCCCGGGGCTGGCTGCGTCAGCGGCCGTCTGCGGCCGATGGCCATGCAGCTCCGAGGGGCTGCGGGAGGCCCCGGGGCTCCCATGGCCATCGGGCTGGAGCCCCCCGGAAAGCCCGCTGACCATGCCACCCAATTGGGGAACTGCACGCATTCGTCCTGGGGTGCGGGGCGTTGCCTTTGCCCGTTCCATGGTGTTTAATCTACAAGGCGGGCTCAGGGCCGAGTTGGGCGTTTGCAGGGCCCCTCGAACCATGCCACGGCCACGGAAAAGGAGCCACTTATGGAAACTGTCAGGAACATCCTCGCGAACAAGGGCGGCGAAGTCAGTTCCATCGGACCCGATGCGACGGTGCTTGATGCAGCGCGGCGGATGAACGAGCAGAAGATCGGGGGCCTGATCGTGGTCGAAGCCGATCACATCATCGGCATGTTTACCGAGCGGGACATGCTGCAACGCGTCGTCGCGGAAGGGCGGGAACCGGCGAGCACGGCCATCCGTGATGTCATGACCCGCGAAGTGGTCTGTTGTGACCCGGCCACGCCGATCGAGGATGCACGCAATGTGATGAAAAACCGCCGCATCCGCCACCTGCCGGTGGTGGACGATGAGGGTCACCCTCAAGGCATGATCTCCATCGGCGACCTCAATGCCTTCAAGCTCGACGGTCACGAGAAGACGATCACCTACCTGCGCGAGTACATCTACGGCCGCGGCTGATGCACGCAGTCGGGCCGCGCGATGTATTTTTCTCCCTCTCCCCTCGGGAGAGGGTTGGGGTGAGGGGGGCTCGGTGTAAACGCCCAAGTGCTGCATGTACTGTTCATCCCGCCTGATCCGGGGTCGGCCCTCGGTTCAGCCACGGCACGACCGGCACGAACATGCCCTCACCCCCGGCCCCTCCCCCGCCCCGGAAATGTTGTGAGGGGGGGAAATGCCCGGTCCGCCAGCCGCGCCAGGTGTCATGCGCCCCGGCCCAACTCGGCTGGCCGTTGCGGCTTGACGGGACTGGAACACTGGGGTCTATTCGATGGTGCCTGCATTCATTCGATCTGATCAGGAGCCGCCATGAGCACGACCCCTTCGCCGAGTTCCGCGATGAACCTCTTCGCGAGTACCCTCGATTTTTTCGACCACGCCGCGGCGTACACCCGGCATGCCCCCGGCATGCTCGAACAGATTCGCTGCTGCAACGCTGTCCATCGGATCAACTTCCCGTTGCGCATGGATGATGGCAGCATCCGTGTGGTTGAAGCGTACCGTGCCCAGCACAGCCACCATCGCCTTCCGGTGAAAGGGGGTATGCGCTTCAGCCCCGACCTGACCGAGGACATGGCCATGGCCCTGGCCATGCTGATGACATTCAAGTGCGCCCTGGTGGGCGTCCCTTTCGGCGGGGGTAAGGGTGGCGTCCGAATCGATCCGCGGGCCCATTCCGAGGCGGAACTTGAACGGGTCACGCGCCGTTACACCGCCGATCTGGTGCAGAAGCGATTCCTCTCACCCTCGCTCGATGTGCCGGCCCCGGACTACGGCACGGGTGAGCGTGAGATGGGCTGGATCGTCGACACCTATAAGACATTGCACCCGGAGGACATCAATCATCTGGCATGTGTGACGGGCAAGCCGTTGCCACTTGGCGGCATCCCCGGTCGTCGTGAGGCGACGGGGCTGGGGGTGTTCATCGGTGTACGCGAGTGTGTCAATGCGGAGGCGGACATGCGGCAGGCCGGTCTGGAAGGGGGGGTCGAGGGCAAGCGCATCGTGATTCAGGGGCTGGGCAATGTTGGCAGCCATGCGGCGCAGGCCTTCCACGAGGCCGGGGCGAAGCTGGTGGCGCTCGCCGAGATCGATGGTGCCATCCACAATCCTGAAGGGCTCGACTACGATGCTGTGGTCGAATATCGCCGGCGCAAGGGTACGATCCTCGGGTTCCCCGGTGCTTGCGACCTTGCGGACCCCGCCGAAGCGCTCGAACTCGACTGCGATGTGCTCGTGCCGGCGGCGCTTCAGAACCAGGTCCATGCCGACAACGCTCCGCGCGTGCGTGCGCGGATCATTGCCGAGGCGGCCAACGGCCCCGTCACGCCTGAAGCCGATGCCATCTTCCAGCAGCGGGGGGTGGTGGTCATTCCGGACATGTACCTCAATGCCGGCGGCGTGACGGTGTCGTACTTCGAGTGGCTGAAGAACCTCAACCACGTCAGCTTCGGCCGCATGACCCGCCGATATGAGCAGAACGTCTACCGCAGCCTCTTCGAAGCGCTCGAACAACTGCACGGCGACCGGGATGATGGCCAGGCCCTTCTCCCCATCGGGGGGCGTATCTCCTCGCCCCCATCACCCGGGGCCGGGGAGAAGGAACTGGTCCTCAGCGCCCTTGAAGAGACCATGGTCATCACCAGCCGGCAGGTTCACGAACGCAAGCAGGCCGACAATCTTCCCGACCTGCGCACCGCGGCGATGGTGCTTGCCATCGACAAGATCGCCCAGACCTACGAATACATGGGTATCTTCCCGTAACCGGATGATGCCATCGCGGCTGCTGAGGCCACGTTCGAGGTGGCCACATCACCGGCGGGTCATCGTGTGACTGATGCAATACGGGTTCACTGGCCGCCGGTTGGGCGCCTCGGTTCGCCAACGGGGGTGCCGATCTGGCGATGGACATAGAGCGGGGCGTTGATGATCAGGTGGCCCCGGTAATAGCGGATCGTGGATTCACCGCCCATCCGATCCCACACATCAGGTTCAATCACGGCCTGGATCAATTCGACGAGTGACTCGCCGCGCTCCTGATCGGTGACGCCTGTACCGGTCGGGGCCCGGTCCCCGAAAGCATCGCGGCCGCCCATAAAGCCGTTGCGGCGCTGTCTGTCGGGTGTGTCATCGAACAGGCCGCCGCCAAAGCCGTTGCCGCCGGCCCGATCCACACCGACAAAGTCGGGTACTTCGTGCAGCAACTCGCGGACATCATAGATGCGAAGCACACGCCGCTGGTTGGCCTGCTCCCGCGTCATGATGCGGACGTACCATTGGGTGGCCTCGTAGAGCATTTCGGTTCGCGGATCGGGGGCCATCTGCTCCATCAGCAGGCTGAGCAGTCGCCCGGCGGGTACATGTCGCAACCGCAGGTCCACCAGCCCGTCCGGGTCGACACCCTCCATCATGAGTTGATCCCAGTTGACCACGATCGGGATGCCCGTGTGGTCGCTGAACCAGGCCAGCGCCTCGCGGACGGTCACATCGCGCAGGTCGACGGTGGTAAGCACATCGTTGAGCCGTTGCGCGACGGGGCGAGTATCTTCGGCTGGATCCCGTTCAGTCTGTTGGCGATCGGCGCGGCGTCGGTCGGCATCGCGGCTCTGCCCGCGCTGCCCGCGATCGGCCGCCTCGGCCCCATCGGGATTATCATCGCGCTCGGTTGCACGGGAACTTGACTGGGAAGTTGGACGGGTCGTGGCCCGTTCCTCGCGCTCGGACTCACGCTTTTCGAGTCCGTTGGCAGCCCGCAGGGCATCGAGGTCGAAAGCTGAAGACGGGGCCGCTGCGAGCATCAGGATACCCGCGCCGAGGGCCAGCATCGCGAATCCTCGTGAAATGGTCATTGTCTGACTCCTCGTTCAACTGCGACTCGGGATCATCGTTGCGGGCCACTCACAGCCCGACGACCGCGGCCACGGTGGAGCGCACCACTACTGCCCCCCGGTCCCCGCGGCGAAGTTCACCCTTCATCGCTCATTTTCAGCTTCGTTTCTCCCGAATCAAGTGGACCGGGCACTTCTGCGCGAATCGGGAACAATGTCCGGTTCTGTAGCGCCACCGCCCGGGTCGCCCCGGCCTCCTACGGCAGGGCATTGATGTACTCCCGCAACCGGGGCAGGACCAGTTCCTCCGCAAGAATCTTCAGGCACGCAGTAACCGGGATTGCCAGCAGCAGTCCGAGGAAGCCGAAGAGGCTGCCCCCGATCAGCACGGCGACCAGCACCGCCAGCCAGTTCAATTCCGTGGCATGGCCCTGTACGAGGGGCTCCATCACCAGGTTGTCCGTGAGCTGTCCGACGAGGTAGGCGATGCTCGGGCCGATGATGACCCAGGCCAGGCTGTAGTCGTTGTGGTCGCCCGCCGCGGCGTTGATCCATGTCAGCCCCACGCTGAGCGGCCACATGACCGAGGAGGCATAGGGGATGAGGTTCAATACACCGCCAAGCAGGCCCAACAGCAGCCAATAGGGCGTGCCGACCATGTACCAGCCCGCACTGAAGATCACCGCGATGACAAGGCATTGGAGCAACCGGCCGCGCAGCCATGCCGACACGGCGGTGTCCATCCGGTCGAGAATGCGCCAGAACCGCGTGCGGTGGGCCGTGGGGACGTAGGGCTCAACCCAGCCGGCGAGCCGGTCATAGTGGGAGCTGAAATAAAAGAAACACAGCCCCGCTACCAGCACGAACAGAAACAGATACACCGAGAATGCCACCATGCTGCCGACCGTGCGGGCGACCCATTGCCCGACGATCCAGCCGGTCTCGGCCAGTTGTCCGTAGGGGATTTGTGGCCCCTCGAATCGCTCCTGCTCGCCGCGCGGTTCGGCCTGCTCATCGGCGGGCGGGTCGCGTTCGCCATTGGGCACCCCATCGGGGGCATCATCGGCTATTGCGTCGGCAGGTTCGGCCACACCGAACGTGCCCAGCAGCATCCGGCGCCTCGCCGCGCGCCGTTGCTTTAGCGCTTCTTCCCACTCGAAGCCATACGCGGCGGCAAGTTCCCGGGCCTGTTCCGGCACGCGCTCGACCAGTTCAGTGGCCTGCACAATCGCCTTGGGCACGAAATACAGCCCCAGGCCTCCGAGTGCCAGCACCCCGATAAGGAGGATGGTCACCGTGGTCGCCCAGCGCGGGACGCCGCGGCGGGCCGCCCACCTTACCAGCGGGTTGAACACGTAAGCGAGGGCCAGGCCCACGACGATGGGCACCACCACGGTCCGGGCTGCAATGATCGCCCACAGCAGCAGGGCAGCACCAACCAGCACCAGCAGGTCCCGGACCCACTGATACTCCCACAGGTGCCGGGCCCGATGGCCCGGGCTCGGGCCATCATCCTGAGGTTTTGACGGTTCCGGCGTATCCGGGGAGTCGGAGGATTCCGAGGGGGTTGGCTTCTGAGGTGGTTGTTGCGAGCCCTCGGCCATCACCCTGATCCTCCAAGAAGCCGCCGCAGCGCATCCGGTGGCCCGCGGTGTCGGCCGCTGTGAGTGCTGAAAATGCCGCCACTGCCGTCCCTTTGTCCGCAGCGAACGCCGCGATTGTGCCGTGGCGGCCCGGCTCGTGCAACAACACAGCGAGCATAGACCCGATAGCCCCGAGGGTTTAAGGTGTCCCGCGTGCCTCGCAGCATCGCATGGCCACCGGGCTGAAGACCCCCGGAAAGCCCGCTGGCCATGCCCCCCTTATCATCGCGCCGCACCGCCTGTCATGCGCCCCGCAGAGAGAGACGCTGGCCAGTGGTATGGTCAGCAGCCCCGCTTCCCGGGGAGGCCGATGGCCGTACGGCGCCTTTCTCACGGGCTGTCATGGCCACCTGCTACGTCCCCGGAAGCCGCTGGCGATGCCACCGAGCTTGCAGCTACATGCCTTTGCCCTGTTGTCAGTGGTGGATGGCCCGAGAATACTGCCACGGCGCGTGGGCCGCCCATGCTCTCCCCCCCCCGATGGTGGCTTCTTGTTGCCCGCAGTGTCAATATCCCCTTTGGCCTTCACGCTGGCTCGATTGATATCTCGAGCGAGAACGCCTCGGCGAAGTCGAACACATCCTCGAAATCCTCGATCCGGTCTTCTTCCGTCTTCTGGAGCAGGTCCGCCTCGACGAGGGCGAAGACCATCCGGCCGAAGTCGAGCGAGTTGCGGATGCCCCAGTACTTGAGCACCGTCCGCGCCATCAGCCCGTATTCCTGGAGGGCGAAATCGCGCAACCCGTAGCACAACTGCTGACCCGAAACGTGCCGGCTCTCGGACTGCCCCTTGCGGCGGCCTTGCTCCTCAGGCGGATCGCCGTGAAGGCGGCGCACGGTGAAGTCCAACCCGCGCTGGAGAAACAGAAACGCATCGACGGGGTAGTCGGTCTCCCTGGCCACTGAGACAAGATTCTTCGCCATGGTTTGCATGGTTTTCTCACTCTGTCACGCGTCAACCCGCCCTGCGGGCCGCGACCAGCCGATTATAGCAGGTTACCCCCGGAGAAGGGAGCCCCCAGCCGCTGGTGCAAGTAGCGCGGGGCGCATGGCACGCGCCGCGGTGGGCAACCCGGGGGCTGGCTGTGTCAGCGGGCTTTCCGGGGGTCTTCAGCCCGATGGCCATGCGAGGCTGCAAAGCGCTCGGGGCGTCCTGAACCTTGGGAGCCGCATGGCCATCGGCTGCGGACACCCCCGGAAGCCGCTGACGCAGCCGGCCAACCTTCTCTGGCTACGAGGGAACCCGCGATTCATGTCATGCACCCAGTTGCTGGGTGCATGACACATGTGACGGAACGCCTTTTGCTCCCTGTCCCCTCGGAAAATGGCTGGGGTGAGGGGCAAAGCGCAGGGGCCGTCCGAACCCACCCTCTCCCCCGGCCCTCTTCCATTCCCGGAAATGGCGATGGAAGTTAAGACCAAGGCGACCAACCGCGAGACCTGTCATGCACCCCGATGGCGCTGCCGAGACCGGGCGGTGGCGGCCGTTCCTGAGTTGTTTATCCGCGGCGGCAAGCGCGCGGCTCGCTGCGCCCGGTAGCGGCCGCCGCATCGGTCACGCTCGCCGGTACTGTCGCTTGCTGCGGTTCATCCCCG
>PUNN01000326.1 GCA_003552605.1 Phycisphaeraceae bacterium | reverse complement strand
CGCAGCCAGCCGACCTTCTCTGGCTACAGAGGCATCCCGCCACATGTGTCATGCACCCTGTCTCGTGGTGCCCGATGGGTGTACGCCGCGGTCGGGCCGGCTATACTCCCCCATTCCCCGCCTCGACGTGCCCCACCGTGCGGCATTGGGCTGTTGGGGCAGCGCTATTTAGGTCTCACCCCGAAAAAAGGGCCTGTTCATGCAGACTCGAATCCGTGGCAAGGCGTTCGTCCTCGGCGATGACATCGACACCGACCAGATCATCCCCGCCGAGTACCTCGCATATAACCCCTCCGACCCCGAGGAGCGCAAGTACTTCGGCATGTACGCGATGGCCGGGGTGCCCGAGTCTCAGTCCGGCCTGCCGGAAGGTGGGCAGCGGTTCGTCCCAGAGGGCGAGTTCAAGTCGCCCTACACCATCGTCATCGGCGGCCGCAATTTCGGCTGTGGCTCTTCCCGCGAGCATGCTCCGCTTGCCATTGCCGAGGCCGGGGCGAAGGTCGTTGTGGCCGAGTTCTATGCCCGCATCTTCTTCCGCAATTGCGTTAACGGCGGCTACCTGCTGCCGTGTGAGGCGCAGCAGCGGCTGGTGGACTCGGTCCGCAGCGGTGATGAGTGCGAGGTGGATGTGGATGCCGGCACGCTCACCCACCTGCCCAGTGGCGAAGTGCATCAGCTCAAGCCGCTGGGCGATGTCAAGCCCATCATCGAAGCAGGCGGCGTGTTCGAGTACGCCCGCGCTGCGGGGATGCTGCCGGCGAAATAGCACGGCACCGACTTGATCCGGCCAATTGCCTCGCAGGGGCCGCGGGCTTGCGGAATTCCCGCTTCCATGCCTGCGGACTTCCCTCCCCGAACCCAAAACTCCGATTCGACTGCCATCGCTGAATGGCGGGAAAGGTTGACCCATGAACGCAGATTGGCTCAAGCGAAAACACCAGGCCGGCCTCAGCTACGAGCAGTATCTCGCCACAGGGACCGAGCAGCAGCAGGAGAACTGGACGAAGGTCTACAACCAGGTGGCGCTGACCGATGGGCAGAAGAACCTGCTCGGTGGCTTCACCCGGCAGATGAAGGTGATTGGCCTTTCGGGCATCTGGTGCGGTGACTGCGTGGTGCAGGGCCCCATGCTGGCACGGATCGCCGAAGCCAACCCCGAGAGTATTGATCTGAAGTGGCTCGATCGCGATGAGCATGCCGACCTCCAGGAGCAGGTGCGCATCAACGCCGGCAACCGGGTCCCGGTGGTGGTCTTCTGCGCTGAGGATTACGAGCTTGTGGGCTGGTACGGGGATCGCACGCTGTCACGCTACCGTGCGATCGCGGCCAAGCAGCTCGGCGCGGCCTGCCCGCTGCCCGGGGCACCACTCGAGGAAGATGAAGGCGCCGCCACCGTGTCGGACTGGATCAACGAGTTCGAGCGGGTCCAGCTCATCCTGCGACTTTCAACGCGACTGCGAAAGAAACACGGTGACTGATTCTGCCATGCAGGATGGATAAAGCGAAGCGACGGATTCGGCAGCGCTCCTCTCTGCCACTGCTGCTTGCTTGATCGGATGGAGCAACGCCTTCGCCGGGCATGGTACCACAGCCGGTAATGGCGGAGAGTGAAGCAACTGCGAAAGACGCGAATTGCACGAAAGACAGTCTTCGTTCGATCCGGCAGGTGAGTCGGGCTGCATGCACCGTTTCGTGCTTGATTGATGGGGGCTTTCCGGAAGAAGTCGACGTTGTCCTGTCCGGTTCTCGCTTTCGCCCGGCAGCCCTCGCATTATCCACCCTGCATGATTCTGGTGGTTTCGGGCTCAGCGCTCGCCGGTGTCGCATTGCACCGGGGTCATGGCATCGGCGAGCTTGATGGTGATGTCGCACAGTTCGCGGATGCGCTCGAGCACCTGCTCGTTGGTCAGTTGGCCCTCGGTGAAGTCGGCCCCCGTGGCGTAGACGAAGCGGGGGATGATGAGGCAGCGGAAGTCGAGCATCAGGCTGTTGGCCAGGCCCATGATCGACATGTAACTGCTGCGGCCGCCGGCGGCACAGAGAAAGCCGACGACCTTGTCCTTCCAGGCCTTGCCGGTCAGTTCGATCAGGTTCTTCGCCGCTGCGCTGACGTTGAAGTTGTAGACCGGGGTGGCCAGCAGTACCGAGCCGGCCTGGCGTATCTGCGAGGCCAGTTCCGACACGATGGGGTTGTCAAAGGCCTCATCGCCATCGCACATGGGAAGTTGCAGGTCGCGCAGGTCCAGGGCCATGGCCTCAACCTGCTGGTGCCGCAGGTGCCCCGCCGCGGCGAGCGCAAGCTGCCGCGAGCGACTGTCGGGATCGAGCGAGCAACTGATGATGAGTGTCTTCATGGCAGGAGTATAGAGGCGGTGGCCAGAAGCGTCCGGGCCGAACTACCGGTCGAAGCTTCGGGTGGAAGGGGGCTGGCCAAGCCGAACGCATGCAGGCGAGGGTAGCATGGTCAGCAGCCGTCTTCGGCTGATGGCCATGCGGCGGCGTCCCTTTCCCGGGCTGCCATGGCCATCGGCTGCGAATGGCTGCTGGCCATCCCACCCGATTGGGCTGCTACATGCGTTCGCCCCGGGTGCATGACGTTTTCCGCGACCCTCTTATACTTCCAAGGGGGTATGCTGGCTGTGTCAGCGGACTGTCTTCAGCCCGATGGCCATGCGAGTCCCAAGGCCCCCCGGAGCCCCCGGAGCCCCGGAGGCCCCGGAGGCCCCGGAGGCCCCGGAGGCCCCGGAGCCCCCGGAGCCCCCGGAGGCGCATGGCCATCGGCCGCGGACGGCCGCTGACCATGCCACCCGGTTTCGCGTCTACATGCGTTTGCCCCGATTTCACCATCGCAGGACTTGCCGTAAGGTGGGGTCGTAGGTTATAGTGTGGGGCTTGCCCGCGAGCGGCGGGTGTGTCGTATTGGACCCGAAGGGACTGGCTAAGGAGTCTACATGGCGATCCGAATCAAAGCCCGTGCAGGTGAATCGGCCGAGCAGATCATGCGCCGGTTCAAGAAAATGTGCGAGAAGGAGGGCCTGACGAAGGATATCAAGCGTCAGGCCTACTACGAGAAGCCCAGCGAGCGAAGCCGCCGGGCGGCCCGCAAGTCGCTCAAGCGGCAGCAGCAGGCGCTGCAACCGGGGCTCGCCGCGAAGCGCGGCCGGAAGTGAGCATGGCTGCGATTGCCGATGAGGCTCGCTGCGATTTCTTGGCCCGCGCGGCCGACGATGGACTGCGCCTTGGCAGTCCCCCCTCGATGCGGCCGCCGCGCCCCCCGTTGAACCATCTGCCCCCGGGGCCTGCCTGACTGTGTGCTGCGCGGGGTCGCCGCGACCCCCGGCGCGGCGCCGGCCGTGCCGCCATGCGGGCTGAGACCAGCCTCCTCTGCTCATGATGCAGCATTCGCCCAATCCCGAAGGCGTTGACAGCAGCCATCGCCCGCCGCGAACACCCCGCCACGATGGCAGCGAGGACGCAACCATCCGCACGTTCGCGATCGAGGCGGCCCGGCTGTGCAACGACCGCCACGCCGAGGATGTGCGGCTGCTCGATGTGCGGGGCCTGTCGAGCCTGACCGACTACATCATCATTGCTTCCGGCACCTCCGACCGGCAGCTCGAAGCCATTGCAGGCGAGCTCGACGACCTCGCCCGGGAAGCGGGCATGACCCGCGTCGGCCGCGATGGCGATGGACAGGTGCGGTGGGTGGTCCGCGACTATCTCGACATCGTCATTCACCTGTTCGAGCCGGAAACGCGGGCGTTTTACGACATCGAGATGATGTGGGGCGATGGCGAGCCGGTCAGTTGGCAGCGCTGACCGGGCCGAGGGTGACCGTGCGGCGCTCAATCAGGATTTCAAATCCCCCGGGAAGCTCGATGCGCCGTTGACCGCCACGGTCGTCACGGATCGCGGCGACTGTTTTGTCGACCGCGCGGCCGGCCCAGCGATCGAGCGAGACGCCCACATCCCCCGCCGCCCGCTTAAGCACAAGGCCGAGCCAGCCGGGGGCGATCCGCCGCGCGGCGGCGCGGTCGAGCACGTACCGGCGCTCATCCGCTTCGAGTGTGAGGCGGCGAAGGGCCCGTGCTGTGGCCCGGTCCAGCAGCCGCGAGGCTTCCGCCGCACGGTCGGCCAGGGCCATTGCCTTGGTTGCCGCATCCGGGGCAAGCGCGGTCAGGGGGGGTAGCACCTGCTGACGCAGGGCGTTGCGAAGGCGGCCGCGATCGCGGTTGGACTCATCCTCACGCCACCGTTGGCCGAGTTGCTCGAGCCAGGCGGTGATCGCGGGGCGCGTGATGCCGAGCATGGGCCGGGCAAGGTGGACCGGGTGGTCTTCGTTGCGTCGTGTCAGCCGCCGGTGCCATCGCATCCCCTGCATGCCCCGCACGCCGCTTCCGCGGATCAGCCGCATCAGCAGCGTTTCAAGCTGGTCATCGGCGTGGTGGCCGGTGAGCACCCAGTCGGCCCCCATCTCGCGGGCCAGTGTGGCGAGTGAAGCGTAGCGCTGGCGCCGGGCTGCTGCTGTGCGATTGCCGGGGGCGGCTGCGGGGTGGATGTCCAGGCGGTGGAAAGGCAGGTCAAGTTCGCCGGCGAGCTGCTCGACGAATGCGGCATCACCGTCCGCCTCCTTCGCCGGCCGGAGGTGGTGATGGACGTGCGCGATGTGCAGTGGGTGGGCGAACCGCCGCCGCGGCGCCAGCATCGCCATCGCCCGCATCAGGGCCACCGAGTCAGCCCCGCCGCTGACGGCCAAGATCAGCCGGGCGCCGGTCGGCACACCGCATCGCCGTCTCAGGTCCGAGGCAAGCGTGCGGACGAGCGGGTGGTAGTGGGGGGCCTTGTGCAAGCGGAAGCTTCCGGATCGGGTTCACATCACAAGGGGCCGGGGATGATGGGGCGGCGCAGGGATGCCGGCCGTTCAAGGCCGGGTGGCCGCCGAATCGCGGCCGGGGGCAGGGGCCCCGGACCCATCAGTTTCCGATCCCTCATCACCCCCCATAGGCTCGGCGGCGCTGGTTTGAGCGCGATCGGATGCTTCTTGTGCGGCAGCGGGCGGTCGTGGCAGGTCCACGCCCTTGGGCGGATACATGAGAATCTGCTCATCATAGTCGCACCGGTGCGCCGGGTCGGCCTCGCTGCCGGCGACCTCGACGAAGGTCATCGCCATATCGATGGTGGCACTGCGGGTAGGGGTGCCTTCGGCACCGTACTCGATGACCCGCACCCGGCAATCATCGGCGATGGCGCCGAGCGGGATGGCAAGCACGCGCGTGGTGTCCGGGCGGTACCAGTCACTGTCGCGGTGGTGAGCGAGGATTTCGGCGATGTGGTCGGCGAGATGCTCATCCACGAACACGCCGAACCGGCCTGTCAGGGGCGGGGGCTCCGCAGATGAGCGGATGCGATGTACGCCGCAGAGAACGGTTGCCTCATCGATATGGCGGATTTCATCGACCACCAGCGCTGGCAGGCCCTCGGGCACCGCCCGGCGCTTGCCCATCGCACCCATCAGCGCCCGGCCGATCTGCCACCAGATCACCCCGATGAGGGCCAGCAGCACCCCCACGACCAAGGCCAGGATAATCCATCCCATGACGGTGTGAGTATAGCAGGGCGGACGCGGCATCGGTGAAGATGGCAGGGGGATCGCATGTAGGGTGGGGTGGCATGGTCAGCAGCCGTCTCCGGCTGATGGCCATGAGACGCGCCCTCTCACAGGCCGCCATGGCCCAACGGCCGCGGACACCCCCAAAGCTACTGACGCAGTCAGGCGAGCTCCATTTGTTTGCAGTGGGAGGTGTTCCGTGTACTGCCGGCGTTGGCTCGAGCGCCCGGCAGCGACCAGAGACAGTCCACCCAAGTAAAAGGCCGCGCCCGGGGGCGCGGCCTTGTGTGATCTGGTTTGTTCACGCACGGAGCTTGCAGGTTCTGAAAGTCCGTAAAGCGTGAGCTTCACCGGTTATGGGTTGATCATCTCGTTGTTGGTACCACCGCCGGCTTCACTCCAGATGTTGTGACTTTCGCGACGCTCATCGTCACGGAAATGCACACCCATTTCCCTATTGCCCTGCCAGTTCACGCGACCATCGCCCCAGCCGACCTGGCCTTCCCAGCTATCGCGGTTCCAGTGGCTGCCACTGCCACGATCCTTGTCGGCGATGATCGGCTCACTCGAGCGGGTGGTCCAGTTCTGCCACGCGATGCTGTCGTGATGAACCAAAGCGTAGGACACCTCATCGCTGGAGAACCTGTCACTTCCTTGAGGCCGGAGGTTGTCCGTGTCGCCTTCCCACGGGTTATCATCACCGACGGGGTTGATGAAGGTTTCCGGCGGGATCGGGTCGCCGCGGCGGCCGGCAAAGTATGTGAAGCGGTTTCGCACGCGATCTCCGTCACCACCATCACCGACGATCCGGTCACGCGAGAGTGCCCGCGGGTCCTGTGAAGCCTCGGAGGAGAAGGCGAGGAGGATCTGCCTCATGTTGTTGCCGTTGTTGGCACGTTGGGCCGTTCGCCGGACCGAGGCCAGCGCCGGCAGAAGGATGCCGATCAGCAGGGCGATGATCGAAATCACCACCAAAAGCTCAATCAGCGTGAAGCCCTGGTTCTTTCGTAGCGTCCATCGATTCATGTTGTTGACTCCTGACGGGTTGGGGGGAAGAAAACCGTAACGCACGCTCGAACCGTGGGGCGCGATTGGAGACGACTTCCGCCAGGTGGCCCGATCCGGCAACGCGCCGGGATTCGCAACAGATGGAATGATGGCAGCATCCGGGCTTGGCTGGCTTTGGGTCGGCTGATCGCAGCTCCGTGGTTCGAATACACTCTACATCATCGCACTTCCGGCTGAAACCTGCCGAGCCGAGACATCTTCTCGGACCGGCCGGCAGAGCCGGTATGATAACCAACTCACCACTTTCGTTTAAGGTGAAGCACAGGTTCCGCGGGCGGGAACACGTGCAGGCAGGCGGGATGGCAACGGGCCGCACTCCTGCGGGCTCACCAAGCTGGCAACCCCGGGATACTCCCTTACCTCTTAAAGTCTATCATCAACCGGCCCGATGTCAACCCCCCCGCAACCGGGCTGAGCCCCACGCGCGGCCGGAGCGTCCAGTGTGGTGTCGATTTGTAAGTCACTTTCGCTGATCGGCTTGCGCGAATCGCGGGGGCGTCGCTCAGATCAACTCCCGGATGCGCTGTTCGTACCACTGCTCGAGCTCGAGCCACTGATCGAGCGTCTCGCGTTCCGACTCACTCTGCGGCTCGCGTCGGTTGAAGTCGGTCAGGTGGGCGTTCACACGCCACCGGCCGTCCACGCGGCGGAGATAGACCGGCTCGAAATCGGCCTCGTCGGTGTCCGCGGCGGCGAACCGGAGTATGGCGATGGCCTTGCCTTCCTGCTCGCGGCCTGCGGCGATGGTGATCTCATCACCGTCATCACGCCGCTCCTGAAGTTGCTCGACGAGATCGTTTATCCGCTGTTCGACCTGTTCGAGGCCATCGCTGTCGACCGGCTCGACGTGATTGTCAATGACCTGCCGTAGCGCGGTGGCATCGGTCCCCGCTTCGCGGGCACGCTCGATAAACAACCGCGCGGTGGCCTGGGCGGAGAGAGTCGGCGTCTGTACCTGCGGATCGGGCGTGTCAAGGGGCTGAGGCACATCGGCCTCGCAACCGGTGATGGCCATGCCGAGGGCCACGAGCACCAGCCAGCAGGGTGTGGGTTGTTGCACCGTCCATCGACTCATCTGTGATGCTCCATCGCCCTGGCAGTCGACCTCGCGGCCGTCAGCGTGCTGCGGGCACCTCGGGGATTATAGGTCAGGTTGAATCAGCCCCCCGCCCCCCCGGATCGCAGGGCAAACGCATGTGGCATGGGTGGCATGGTCAGCAGCCGTCTTTCCGGGGGCGGCTGATGGCCATGCGGCAAACCCGCTTTTACGAGCCTGCATGGCCATCGGCTGCGGACAGCCGCTGACCATGCCACCCT
>PUNN01000451.1 GCA_003552605.1 Phycisphaeraceae bacterium | reverse complement strand
CGGTGGTCGGGGAAAGAAGAAGGATCCGGAGGCTGATCCTGACGGTCATCAGACCCGTAAGCAGCGTGAGGCCATGGCCCAGGCGGCAGCCCGGGCGGGACTGTCATCCGAGACCTATCGTAAGGCCAAAACCATCAAGTCGACGGGCGTTGACGCCAGCACCGAGGATAAACTCCGCCGGGGCGAACTGTCGATCCATTCCGTCTATATCAAGCTTCAGGATAAGGCCAAGCGAGAACAGGCTGAGCAAAAGCGGAGGCAGGCGGCTGGCGAAAGGAAGACGTCGGACAAGAGGATCATCGTCGGCGACTTTCGCCGTCAAGGGAAGAAAGTACCCGACGCCTCGGCCAACCTGATATTCACGGATCCGCCTTACCACTGGGGGGACCAGGAACTCGACGATCTTGGAGCCTTTGCCGCTTCAAAACTTTGCGAGGGTGGTTCACTGGTCATGTATGTGGGTGTTTTGCAGTTGCCAGCGGCACTGATGGCATTGTCGAATCACCTCAGATACTGGTGGACTGCTGCATGCGTCTTTTCGGGATCAACCATGCTGATGCGCGAGTACGGGGTGCGACAGGGCTGGCGGCCGTTCGTCTGGTTCGTCAAGGGAACGCGATCCGATAAAAGCAATGTGGTGCATGATGTCGTGTCGGGAAAGGAGGAAAAAGCCAGTCACGAGTGGCAGCAGGCCGAGAGCGAGGCCGGGACCTGGATCGAGCATCTGTGCCCGCCGGGCGGACTGGTGATCGACCCGCTGCTCGGCAGCGGCACCACGGCCGTGGCGGCTGAGCGGATGGGGCGGGAGTGGATCGGGATCGAGATCGACCGGGCCACCGCGGCGATCGCCGGGCGGCGGGTGAGGGAGATGGCGGGGAGCAAGTCGAAGGGGCGGAAGAGGGCGGCAAAGGCAAAGAAGAAGTAGAAAAGGCATCCGGCGGCGAGGCTATCGCCGGATCCGCGTACTCACTCCTCAAGCAGCACACGGGTTATCCGCTCGATGCTGCCGGGGCTGGTCTTTAATGACAGCGGGTCAAAACGGTGTCGGTCGGAGGACTCTGATCAGGCCCCGATGCCGAGGCGTGGCCGACGCTGGTGTGTTCCGCGAGCCGCTCGGCCAGGGCGGACTGCTTCCAGGCCAGGTGCCCACCGACGGAATCGCTGACATCGGTGTCGCTGATGCCGTCGCTTGGGCCCAAGCTCCGGACGCCGGCTGGGGGCCGGGAGAGCGGATGGGCCACGGGGTGGAAGAGCCACCTGAGCATCCAGTCACCCCGACTGTAATAATTGAACAGTTGCCCGTGGACGGCACCAGCCCGGGTGGCCCACCGCGATGACCGGGCACATACCGCCGCACCCAGCAGATGCACCTCCGCGATCCTGGCCGTCTCTGAGCCGGCATGGTCCAGGGCTGAAGCTACCACCTGGCCGCCCAGGGAATGGCCCACCAGCACCACCGATGCCTCGTGGGCGGGCGCGAACGGAGGCTGCGTCAGTAAGTCCTCGGCCAGTTCACGTCCCGTCCGGCGTGCGTGTCGCTCAACCCGTTTGAACAGGGCGAGCAACCCCGCGGCGGTAAGGCCGAGGGCTGCCAGCACGGCCTTGAGGGCGAAGGGGTACCGGACCCGCCGCCACATCGACCGCACGGCTGTGCTGCCGATGGCCACAGCTCGCAGGATGCGCGACAACTGCTTGCGGCTGGCGGCCGGCCAGTCCAAGTGGTACCAGGCGTGCCCGCTCCAGCACGAGGGCAGCGTCGACGCCCAGTCATCAACCGAGTCATGGTGCTCGCTGAGCAGGCCGTCGATCGTGATGATGGCGGGCCAGCGGCCCTCCCGGACCAGCTTGAGGGTGCATCGAGCCAAGGCTGGAGCCTCCATTCTGCACGCAAGGTCAGATATTAACGATAGCGATGCCTCTCAGCCCCGGCTGGCCCTCCCCGGCCGGTTGCATCATCATCCACGTCGATGACCTTGCGGCTGCACCAACACTCATCGCCGGCGGCGAACCAAGGCCAGACCACCGACCGCAAGCACCGCGATACTTGCCGGTTCGGGGATGGCCAGGATCGTTGAGGTTGGGGAGTTTACATCGATGGGAATCGCCCACTCCGTTCCATCTCGCCAGTTACCCATCAGGAAGCCGGTCCCCAGCACTTCGTAATGGGCAACGCCGTCGACTACGTCATGCTCCACCAAGCTGACGCCATCCAACCCCACGAAATCCCGGCCATCCAGCTTCACCGTCCCGCCGGCTGCTTCCAGTCCCATGGCCGTGCCGCCCGAAATCGTGACCTGGGCTTGATCGAAGGTTTCGAGCCCCAACAGGGTCCCGCCGGTCATCTCCAGCATACTGTCCTCTCGGGCCCTCACCCCTTCCCAACCACCAAACACATCACGACCGGCGACCAGCCCGCCGCTGAGCTCCACACGGGATTTGCCGAGTGCCTCCACTCCCGCATCGCCACCGGCGACGGCCCCAGCAACGATCTGTACCAGACTGGCCCCGGCTGCCCGCAGGCCCCGAGTTGTCGTGATCTCCCCACCGATCAACCGCAGCGTCGCATCGTCCGTCACCCAGACGGACCTGTCGGGACTCCAAACGCTGCCACCCGAGATGACGACCGTGCTGTTGTCAGTCGCAGACAGTGGCGATGCCCCCGCAACAGGGGCAGGGGAATTGCTGATTGCTCCAGCAGTGAGCTCGATCCTTCCCTCCTCCCGTGCTACGGCGTTGACTACATGGGCGTCGGCGTGGGCCACGCTCAGCACGGCCTCATCTCTGATCCTCGTTTTCCCGATGAACCCGCCATCGAGAACACGGGCCGTGCTCCTGTCGAACAGTGTGCCCTCATCGAACTCCGCGGTGACGTCCAGGTGTTGATCATCGGTGAGAATGAAGCTGCCCTGTGCCGGTCCGGGTTGACTCCCGACGAGAGCCACCATTATCGCTGTCGCCGTCGCACATCGCGTGATCCCCTTCATCGTGCTGCTCCTTTTGTTGCCCGCCCGCTCACACGGGGCGGTGCCTGTGATGGGAAAACCAGCGGGCCACGTACCCGCCTCACCATGACCGCCTCGCTACTGCGGTTCGGCGGTTGCAGTTCCAGTCTACCGTCGGCAGGCGGGGAGCCTACCCCCTCGGGCTGCCTCGGCGTGATGGCACTGCAGGGATGGTGTCAGTAATCGGGGTTGGTGCGACCCAGGGCCGACCGCGGACCAACCCGGCCTATCAGGCTGGCAGCCGGTTGCCACCCCCGGTGCCGGCCACCGGAGTAGCCCACCAGCGGCTCGGACAGGCCGAGGCCGGCTGGGTAAACCTGTGGCGGGTACCATGATGGCCGTGGTGGCGTGCTTCTCGGTTCGCTGTTCAGGCAGGGCTCAGCACATGGACGACACGGCTGGACAGAGACAGGATGGCCCCGAGGCGGACGGCGAGTCGCACAAGGTGCCCTTCTTCGGGCGAAGAACCGAGCTGGCCGCCCTCCACACCGCCCTCGACGACCACGTCGGCGAGACCATTCTGGTGGCCGGGCCGGCCGGGATGGGCAAGTCGGCACTCATCGATCGCTTCATCGCGGAGGCCGAGCAGCGGGAGGACAGGTTCTGCCGGGCGGTGAAGCTGAGAGTAACCCCCGATGAGCCGCCCGCCACGACAGTCGGCCTGCTCATCAGTCACGCCGAGGAAGCGGTGAACCAGTCGGCGGGTTTCCTCTCGGTTACCCCCGCCGGCCGCAGGCAGCTCACCGCCCTCTTCGGGCTGTTGCCGAAGGGCGATACGATCCGGCAACTGATGAACTCGTTGCGGCGACGTTCCGTCCGCCACGCCCGGGAGGAGTTCCAAGCGGTTCTTGCACTGCTGTCCCGGGAATTGCCCGCGCATGCCCGGGCGGTCTTCGTGGTCGATGCCGATAAATCCATGCCCACCGGTGCCGCCGACTTCTGGCGGTTGGTCGCCGAGGAACTGCCGACCAAGATCAAGCTTGTCTTCGGCCTTCGCTCTGATGATGAGGTTGCGACCAATCGGGACCTGCACAGATTGGACAACGTTCGCCTCGTCCCCGAGCAAGGGCTCGGAAAGCTCTCGGATACCGCTATCGGGGAACTGCTGGCCTGGGCCGCAACTTCCACTGGGTATCCGCAGGACCGACTGGCATCGGCCCTTGAGCGTTACGATGGCCACCCCTACGCGATGACGGCCGCCCTCGAACTATTGAAGGACGGGCTGCCCATCGACGAGCTGCCGGACGACCCGGCGGAGATTGCCCAGACCCAGTGGGAGCAGGTCAAGCACAAGGGCTCCGACGCCATCGCCCTGCTCGAGGCCCACGCGGTCTTGGAAATCCCTGGGGATGATGAACTCGTCCGCGAGGTCAGCGGTCTGGAACGCCGCACCCATCAGTCGCTGCTGGCCGACAGATACATCCGATCAATTCTTCCGGAATACGATTGCCGCCGGGCGATCTACCACGCGATCCTCCGCGACCATGTGCTCGGGCAGCTCGGCCCGGATGAGGCGAAGCCCTACCACGAAAAGGTGGCGGAGGTGTATCGGCGGCGGCTGGCTGATGCGGATAAGCAGCAGGTCGCCCCGGACCCCGCGGCATGTATCGGGGCGTTCCTGCATCTGGAATATGTTGAGCAGCCCGAGAAGGCGATGGAGGTGTTCGTAAACGAATGCACTTCCCCGCTGGTACGACTCGGGCTGTTGGATGTTGTCGAGCGTGCGACGGAGGAGTTCCTTGACCATGCTCCGGCGGATTCCGAAGGGCGTTCGGTCTTGTTTGGAAACCTCGGCCTTGTCAGGCGGACCCGCGGCGACCTGGATGGAGCTGAGGAGATGCATCGCAAGGCTCTGGAGATCGACGAGAAGCTCGGCCGGCTCGAAGGCATGGCCAGCGATTACGGCAACCTCGGCATCCTCAGGTTCACCCGCGGCGACCTGGATGGTGCCGAGGAGATGTATCGCAAGGCCTTGGAGATCAACGAAAAGCTCGGCGGGCTCGAAGGCATGGCCAGCGATTACGGCAACCTCGGTAATGTCATGCGGGCCCGCGGGGATCTTGAGGGCGCCGAAAAGATGTACCGCAAGGCCCTTGAGATCGACGAGAAGCTCGGCCGGCTCGAGGGCATGGCCAATCAGTACGGCAACCTTGGCAGCGTCTTGGGGACTCGCGGCGATCTGGACGGGGCCGAGGCGATGTTTCACAAGGCCCTTGAGATCGACGAGAAGCTCGGCCGGCTCGAAGGCATGGCCATCAAGTACGGCAACCTCGGCAACGTCCTGGAAACCCGCGGCGATCTGGACGGTGCCGAGGCGATGTATCGCAAGGCCCTGAAGATTAACGAGAAGCTCGGCCGGCTCGAAGGCATGGCCAACCAGTACGGCAACCTCGGCAACGTCTTGGACACCCGCGGCGATCTGGACGGGGCCGAGGCGATGTATCGCAAGGCCCTGAAGATCAACGAGAATCTCGGCCGCCTCGAAGGCATGGCCACCCAGTACGGCAACCTCGGTAATGTCATGTGGCCCCGCGGGGATCTGGACGGGGCCGAGGCGATGTTTCACAAGGGCCTTGAGATCGACGAGAAGCTCAGCCGGCTCGAAGGGATGGCTAGCAGCTACGGCGGCCTCGGCTTCGTCATGAGGGCCCGAGGCGACGGGAAAGCGGCACGCAAGCACTGGAAACAAGCACGCGATCTTTTTAAACAACTGGGTGCCGACCACAAG
This sequence comes from Phycisphaeraceae bacterium, assembly GCA_003552605.1. Taxonomy (GTDB): domain Bacteria; phylum Planctomycetota; class Phycisphaerae; order Phycisphaerales; family Phycisphaeraceae; genus B1Sed10-187. The sequence continues at coordinate 2,285 of PUNN01000451.1, read as the reverse complement.
GTTGAGCAAATGCAGAAGTTGCTCGACCAGCTTCCTTGAAGAGGCTGGGGTTGGAGCAAAGTCCCTGCCTTCCGACGTCGTTACATCGGCCACTACTTGCTGTATGCACGCCGCCTTGTAAAAGCCAATACCTAAAAAAAGATGCCGACCCGGACACCCCCACCGCCACCACCGAACCCCACGGGCCCGGCAGTGACGATGGGGGTCGCCGGGCGGGAGGCGATGGTGCGTCATGCCGTGGCTCTCTTGCCGCGGCGATCCGGCGGGGCACCGGGGCGGCGGCCGAGCGGGCCGTGGTAGTCGTGGCGACTGAGAGCCTCGCCCAGTTCCCGCTTTAACTGGGTCGCCCTTGCAGGGGTGATCTTCAGCTCGCCTGCCAACGCGGTTTGTGAGCCCTGCCCGTGGGTCTCGACGAGGTAACTGAACAATCGCTGACCTTTCGCAGGCACCTGCTCGACATCCAATATGTAGGGATAGTCGTACGTTATCCTGGCCTGGTCGTACGGCGTGATGCAACGGTGGTTGGCCAGAGTTTCCCTGAGGTTCCGATGCCGGTGTGACTCGTCCTCGGCATCATCATCGATGGACTGGACCCGGATACCCTCCCGTGACTGCACGGGCTCCGACATGACGCACGTCGGGCGGCGGCCGGCTCGGCGGCCGTGGAGATAGTTCCTCGCAGCGTACTCAACGCTCCAGAACGGCGTGACCTGATCCAGTCGGCCACGCTGGGCTGCCGAGTGTGCGTAGTTGACCGCCGCGGCAATGACCTCGGCGATGGCATCCTTCCGATGGCGGCGGCTGACACGGCGAAGCCTGTAGCGGGCGCGTTGAACAAGCTCGCCGTGGTGGGCGGTGAGCCAGGCGTTGGCCTTGTCGCGAGCGGTCTGTACCGACGATGGATGGGGGGTGGTAACGGCTGTCATGATCGGGCTCCTTAAGCAGGTGCGGACGGACAGCCGCCCGGGGAGGCGGCTGTCGTCCACGGGGAGGGGTGGAAGACGAGCCGCCTCCGACGAGGAGGCGGTGACGATCTGTGGGATGTCGGCCCCGGTTTGAACAAGCGGAGGTTGCCGGCTTACCGATGAACGCTCACCGGGGATGCATCCGGGTCACCGCATTTCCCCGGTCATCTACTTATAACTGGAACAGACCGATTTTTAAGCTGCTGTATGAACAGACAAATGAGCTTCCGACCTATCAAAACCGTCGCTGTAACAAGCTCACCACTGCGAACAGTTGAACAAGGTGTTCGGCGCCTCGATCAACGGTGTTGAAGCAGTCGGCCCTGAAGAGCTTCGTGCAGGGGGGCGAACTTCGTGCGAATATCTCCCCGCCTTGTCCAGGACACCGCACGGGCCCAGTTTGGGGAGTCATCGTCTGGGCCCTGGCAGCAGCCTACGGCTTAACCACATCGCCCGCCTTGGACAAGCCGAGCGAATAAGTCTCCCCACTCCGAATCCGCCGGTGTTACGCCACAGCCGTGCCCCTCGCCTCGTAACTGGTGGACTTGGCAGTGGTTGCGTCTTGCTCCTGTTCAGGGCGAAGCCCGGTGACCTGAGGATCCCTTGCATTACCTGTTCGGTCATGGATACTACAGCCATGGGTGCCATTGCCACTTCGGATATGCCCGGCCACCAAAGGCTCCACGAGCGGGTGACGGCCGCTCTGGACCGATGTCAAGAGTCGCGTGACGTGGACTTCAAGCAATCGGTCCCTTGGGAGCAGTTGCGGCCCCGGATCATCAAGACCGCGTTGGCCATGGCCAACCTCCGCGATGGTGGCGTCATCGTGATCGGGGTCTCGGAGCAGGGTGAGACTTGGGACCGATCGGGGATTACGGACGAACATTTGCGTACCTACGACTCTGACGAAATCATAGCGGCGATCGACAGGTACGCCTCGCCGCACGTCGACGTGGACGTTGTGTTGGTTAACCATCTCAACGGGCACCGTTTCCTGGCAATCCAGGTCCACGAGTTCGAAGAATCGCCGGTAGTGTGCAAACGCCAACTCGAAGGCGTACTTGAACTTGGAAATATTGTCGTGCGGCCAACCGGGCAACCGCGATCGACGAAGGTCCAAAGCGCTGACCAGATGCACGAACTGCTGGAAATAGCGGCTGAGAAGCGTGCCCGCCGGCTCTTGAGTTCGGCCCGACGGGTTGGACTTGAGCCCGTAGCCACCACTGACCAGCGGTATGAGACCGAACTGGAGCGGGCGGGGCCGCCCCGTGTGCCTGATGTAAAAAAGGTTCCGCGGTGGCGTGTGGTTCTACGACCTTG
>PUNN01000217.1 GCA_003552605.1 Phycisphaeraceae bacterium | reverse complement strand
GGATTTTTCTCCCTCTCCCCTCGGGAGAAGGCCGGGGGGAGGGGGGCTCAGTGCAAACGCCCAAATGCTTCATGTGCCGTCTTTCTCGCCTCATGCAGGGGGCGGCCTTCGGTTCAGCCACGGCACGACCGGCACGAATCTACCCTCACCCCAGCCCTCTTCCGCCCCCGGAAAAAGGGGAGAGGGAACAAGAGCCTTCCGCGGCGCGTGTCATGCACCCGGCGCTGCGGGGGCTCAATGGAAATGGCAGGGCGCCACCCGCCCGCTGGGACTGGGCCTGGCCCGAGGGCCAAAGCGAGGGCAGAAGGGGGCCGTAGGGTTGAAGCCTGCCGGCGCCAGGCAATGCATTATTTGCCCCCTTGGCGGGTCAACAGGAGGCGCCCCCGAGAGCCGTGCGGGCTCCCTGCGGCGCTTCGGGGGCCGTTGCGGAGTCGGGAGCGAGCACCTGAAGGGCAGCATCGGGGCAAGGCATCCAGCCACCCGAAATCGCTGCTGGGGCGTTCGGTCGGATCGGGTTTCGAATGGTAGCGACATGGTCGCTCAGCCATCTGCGGTCCGATGCTGCGAATCAGGGGGTGTCAATTGTTCGAACACGGCGTCGAAACAGGGAAGCGTCTGCCGTTCCGTGAAATGATGCTCAAACGCTTTTCGGGCGCGCTGGCCCATGTCCCGGCGCACGGCCGGATCGCTCATAAGGTGTTCTATGCACTCGACGAACCGATCCACCTGGCCGTGGCGGATGCTGAGGCCGCAACGGTGATGGCGAATCGCCTCGTCCACGTTACTGCCGGCCGGGCCAAGGTAGATCACCGGCAGGGCCGCAGCGAGTTTGGTGTGCAGATTGCTCGGGCTCACGGCACCGAGGGCCTCATCACGCAGGGTGATCATCCCGGCATCGGCCGCACCGAGTACATCGTTGACCTTTTCTTCAGGGACGTGGCCGAGAAAGCGGATGTTGCTCAAACCTTGCGCCGCCGCTGTGGCTTCAATGCGCTGGCGCTGAACGCCATCGCCGATGAACAGGAACGTCACCCGTCGTTCATGCAGCCGCTTGGCCGCGGCGATGACCGTATCGAATCGGTGCGCATGGCCGGCATTGCCCATGTAAAGCACGATGAAATGCCCATCAAGGCCATGTTGATCCGCGAACTTCCGGGTTGCCGGAGGCGGCTGCGGGAAACGGCGCATCGGCTCCCAATTGGGGATGATGGCCACCGGAAGATCACGATCGGCGGGCCTGTAAGCGGCCAACAACCGGTCGACCATGATGCGATCGGGGCAGATCAGGTAATCAAGAAAGCGAAACACTCGCCGGCAGATCCCTCGCAGCACACGGCTCAGTCGCCCGCCGGGCCGGAACCAACCGGCAATCTCGCACATATCCGGAAAGCAGTCCATATTCCACAGCACCAAGCGTGTTTTGCGATGCCGCCGCTTGTATAAGGCTGCGACCAGGACGATCCACCCCGGGGTGGTCATGCTCACAATGACATCCTGCCGCTGAATTGTCAACAGTATAATGAGACTGGAAATGGAAAACCATATGGCGTTTACGATCCTTCCGATGCCCCAACGCCGAAGCGGAAGATGCGGGATACGGTGGACTGTCGGATTGCAATGGCGCAGCCTGGCTGTGTCGCCTGTGCATGACCTGGGCACATACCCGCCGCTGCTGGCAATGACCGTGACGTGATCGCCCGCCGCTGCGCGATGTTCGGCCACCGCCGCAGCCAGTCTCGCCGTTGGACAGATTTCGGGTGTGTAATACTGATTGATGATTGTCAGGCGCATTCCCCTCAGTCCCGGACACGACCATCGCCGGTCAGGTCAACTCGATATCGCCTCCATGCACCAGCACTCTCCCCGCTTCACGTTCCCGACGGAACCTCTCCTTCAAGACGATCGCAGTGTACTTGCCTTCCATCGATCTGTCAAGGGGTATCTGACAGGTGCAAGTAAAATTGATTGACCGTTCGGGGTGAGATCCAAGATCGCCTGCCTTTTTGGCAGGGCCGGGATGGGGCAAAGTGCCGCCGGCTGGTTCCAAAGACGCAGGGAGCATTTAGGGCAGCCGGCAATGCACTGGCAGGACAGGCCGCCCTTCGGGGTTTGTTCCGTGAACAATTGCCAACGCGAGTCTCCCCACGGTTTCTCAGAATCGCCCGAAATCGCAAAGGGGCCATGGCGTACCTCAGGGATCCCCTGGCGGCACCAGGACCGGAGCGTGCCTCGTGGCCCCATGAGCCGGCAACGGCGAGCAGCGGCACCAGCGAGGCGGTGAACAGGGTGCATGACACATGTCGCAGGATGTGTGGTTCTCCCTCTCCCTAAGGGCAAGGGGGGCCGCAAGCCGCTCCGCCACATGTGTCATGCGCCTCGGGAACAGGCAACGGCCGCAACAAGCCTGTGCAAAGGCACTTACCGCTGATTTGAACGTCAATGCGCTCTCTTCTAAGATCAACCCGCCTCGCCCCACTGCGCCAAGTGGTCGCGTAGCCTCTGCCGCCACGCTGCGGCCTTGGTGGCGCCCCGGGCAGCCCCGGGGCGCCGGAGACATAACATAAGGCTATTATTCACAACGATTTGCGCCCGTAGCTCAGGGGATAGAGCACCGGTTTCCTAAACCGGGTGTCGGAGGTTCGAATCCTCCCGGGCGCGTTTGCGAAGGATTCCGGGTTGATGCAGGTCACATGTGTTGGCTGCCGTGTGAACCGCGGCGATTGGGGCGCTGACGGCCACAGGTGGCACACAAGGTCACTGCACAACGAGGCCATGCGGGACGCTCAGGCCAGTCGAGTCCGAGGCTTGGTTGTGACATTAAATTTGAATCGTGTGTCCGGCGGTGGGGTCATCGCGCGATGATGTCGCGGAGGCGCTCAGTGGGTGGTTGCAGGGCGCCGAGAGCGCGGGCCGCAGCGATGGCGAGGTCACCAGTGGTATCGCGGTCGCCCACGAGGTCGGAGAGAACTTCGATTTGCTCGCTTTCGAGCCGTTTACCGTGCCGCGCGGCGGAATCGGCAAGACTGTTGAACAGCGACACCCGCACGTTCGTCGGTGTGTCGCTGTCGAGGGCGACCTCCGCGATGGCGCGCTGAGCCTCATCACGGGCGATGAGCGCGAGCACGCGGCCGGCACCGCGGGCGATCTCGGCCCGGTCATCGCGCAGCGCGCGAATCAGGGCGGGCCGGGCATCATTGATGTCGAACACCCTGTTGCCGCTGACCCCGATCTCATGAAGGCGCTCGATTGCGCGGCGGGCATAGTCCGTGGCCTCATCGGGGTCAATGGGGCCTTCAGGATCAAGTGCCTCGGCATCGCTGATGGCGGTTTCGAGGCCTTCGGTATCTAGCCGGGCATCGGCGTGAATCAGCCGGGGCACATCACGGTAGCGCTGCTGAAGCTCCGCCCATTCACTGGCGCCGACCTTGGCGATCACGGGTGTGGCGGCAAGCTTGTAATTGCGGACGGTGTCGTCGTAAACGCGGGAGACGTACCGCAGACGCCCCGTGGTGACCAGCACATCGACCCCTGGCACTTCCCGAAGCTGCGATCCGAGTTCACCCACGGAAGTCCCGCGAAGCACCTCGTAATTGCGATCATCGAGCATCGCGGCAATCTCGTTGCCATCTTCCATCTCGGGTGTGACGACCGCGGCGACACGCTTGCCGTCCTGGGCGATCGCCTGAGCGAGTGTGGGGACCACCCGCTTCGAGCCCTCGAACGACTCCTTGGGGTGCAGACGGGCAAGGGCGAGATTCATCTCGATGCGAATCCGCCGGTTGGGATGGCCCATCGCCATCAGCACGGGACGGACCCCCTCATCCCTCGCCAGCAGGTCGGCGGGGCTGCCGGTATCGCCGAGCGCAGCGATGATGGTGCGGGCAAGGGCCATGTCCTGATCCTCAAGCGCCTGTCGCAGCACGGGCAATTGCTGCTTCGCACCCGCGAGCCGGAGGTAATAGCCAGCCGGATGGGGGAAGGGGTAGCTCGGGTCATCGGCGCCTTCGAGACGCAACTCCCGCCGCGTGTTGGCCAGCAGGAATCGGGTCACCGCCGGGTCGAGGCCCGGGTCATGCCGCAGCGCGGCCATGGCCGCGAACATGGCGCGGATGTCGGTGTGCGCCGCGGGAGGCACCTCGACGCTGATCAGCCCGGCGCCCGAGCGGTACTCCCAGACGTAGCCGGCATCGGCCCGTCGCTCATAACCAGTGATGCGGTTCCCGAGGGTGCCGGCTTCGTAAAACCGCCGCGCCTGCCAGAGGAACAGTTGTGCGGCGCCGGTCCGCTCCGGCATGCGCACATTGCGGGCAATAAGGTTGAAGGCAGCCTGGGTCGTCCGTCGAACCTTGTCGTTGATCTCATCGTCTTCAAGCACGGCGGCGAGGTAGGGCAGGGCACCGATGTAGCCGATGTCGCCGAGCACCTGCGCGATGTGAATCTGATTGTTGTGGTCGAGATGGGGCAGCGATACGGCCAGCGGATACGCCGCGGGTCGGCCGATATCGGCCATCGCGCGGAGGATGAACTGGCGAAGCTCCCGCTTGCCGGGGTCCTTCAACGCATCGAGCAGGTGGGGCACGGCCAACTGCCCGGATTCGACGAGGAAGCGCGTCGCGAGCATGTTGGGGCGCCGGCCCTCGCCAAGTCGCTCGATCGCGTTGCGGATCTCCTCCGGATCGGTGCTGCGCTCAAGGCTGGCGTTGAGCAGGCGCTGTTCGATGGTGCGACCGATGTCGCGAAGCTCATCATGCCCGAGCACGAACTCGCGGATGCGTTCAAAATCGTACTCGGGCGAACTCTCGACAACTTCGAGCAGTTCCATATCCGTGACACGGCCCTCGAGCGCTTCCCAGTTCGACCGAGCCCGCTCAGGCTGCGCGACGATCACGTAATGGCCGAACGCTTCCCACAGTTCCAAGGGGGTGGGCTCATCGTTCTGTTGAGCACCGGCGCCGGCAGGGGCGAGAAAGACCACGGCAAACAGGGCCACAAACAGCGACGCCAACGAACTTTGCGAGGTGGACATGCGGATGGCTCCCTGGGGGTCTCTGGGGGCAGGCAGGCTGATATTCAGCATCGGCAATCTAGCGGGCGCCGCATGGAGCGTCAAACTGCGATCCCGCGGGGAGACCGGCTTGTCACTCGTTCCAAAATCCATCGCACACCGGGGTTGGGTGTGATCGGAGGCCGTGGCCGATGCCGCGCCCTGGCGGCCGGGCAAGAGGGGGAGCGGCGGGCTGCAAGTAGGCTGGGCGGGCAAGCGCGCAACATCTGCGGGCAACGGCGGGCAACGGCGGGGGGCAGCGGTGTGCCCGTCGCCTCGTCCGGCGACCGGTGGCGATCGGGCTACGTCCGGAGGGGAAAAGCCCTCTGACCATGCGGCGCCGGGGGTCAGGTCGTTATGGGGGCGAACGCCTCGGGGACTCGCAAGGTCTTCATCCTGATCGCCATGCGCATCGACGAGGTACCCAGGGCGTCCATGACCTTCCGTGTCGCATGGCCATCGGCTGCGCCCCCCGGCCCCAGGCCCCCCAGAAGCCGCTGACGCCGCCAGCCGGCCTTCTCTGGACGCAAAGGGGGCCTGCGTCAAGTGTCATGCGGCCCGGGGGATTTGAAGGGTTGGTGTCTCATTGCGTGGTCGCGGGTTATGCGCCATAATCGACCCGGTTGAGCGTGTCCGGGCCGCGGCGGGGCGTGGGAGATGGGCGGACACGTGTGGCGGGGCTTCGCTGGCGGTACTTGCCGGCCGGGCTGGCCCCGTCTGGCCCGGGGCGTATTTCGGGTATTGATCGATGCGTTGGCCCCCGGGCCGGCGTTGCCCGCACCATCCGGACGATGGCGGGGCAGGCGCCTGCGGACCGAGCGAACCATGCTCAGATTTCAGGTATTCGATGATGGTGAACCGGCCGAGACATGGCCGATTCGCAACGCGCACCTGATCGGTTCCGATCAGAGCGCGATGCGCGGGGAGATCACGTTCGATAATGGCTATCTCATCTGTCGCAAACGGGAGATGGGCGCGGCGGCACTGGCACTTCAGATGCCGCTGGGTGAGTGCGGGGAACTGACCGTCCAGACCTGCCTGTTGCCCGAGCGTGATCAGCCTTACCTGCTGAGCCTCGAGCTGGCCCGCCACCGCATCATGCTGCTGTATAACAAGCTCGAAGAGTGGGGGGTGTTCGAGTTGCCTGAGGACCACCCGGCGGCGCGCCGGTTCGACCGCGCAAGGAAGCTGTTCATCGAGGCCCTGTGCGTGCGTGATGAGGATGCGATCAAGGCCGACCGCCTGGCCAGTGAGGCCCTTGTCAACGCCATCGATGGCAGCGAGGAACTGGCGCTGGCCCATGCGGAGATGCTGCTGAACCGGCGCAAGCAAACGGGCAACCTGCCGCGCTGGCCGATCGGATGCGGCGTGGCGCTCGAGCACTCGCATGAGCGGGTGCGGGCCGGCCTTTCGAGCAACTTCGACTTCGTCTGCCTGCCGCTGCCATGGCGTCAGCTTTCCCCTGCCGAGAGCGAATACCGGTGGGATCGCGGCGATGACTGGATTGAATGGGCCAGCCGGACGCGCATGCCCGTGCTGGCCGGTCCGCTGATCAGCTTCGCCCCGACGATGGCCCCGGACTGGGTCTTCCTGTGGGAGCATGACTACGATGAGATGCGGGAGGTGATCTACGAGCATCTCGAACGCGTGGTCAACCGCTACCGCAATGTTGTCACCGTGTGGAATGTGATTTCAGGCCTGCACGTCAACGAACACGTGCAGTTGAGCTTCGACCAGCTCATGGACCTGACGCGGATGGCAACGATGCTGGTCAAGAAGGTGCAACCGTCGGCGAAGGTGCTGGTCGAATTGTGCCAGCCCTTCGGTGAGTATTACGGCCACAACCAGCGCTCGATCCCGCCGTTGATGTACGCCGACCTGCTGGTGCAGAGTGCGATCAGCTTCGATGCATTCAGCATCAAGTTCCAGATCGGCCACGCCGTCAGCGGCCAGTACACCCGCGACCTGATGCAACTTTCGCACCTGCTGGATCAATTCGCCGGATACGGCAAGGCGCTGCACGTAACGGTAGCAGCCCCAAGTGAACAGATCACGCCGATGATGATCGCCTCACCGGACGGGCTCAATCCCGCCGATGCCAACGGCGGCTGCTGGCGCCGGCCGTGGTCGCAACAGGTGCAGAGCCGCTGGCTGGAAGCGGCGCTGAGCGTCGTGTTGAGCAAGCCGAGCGTCGAATCGGTGGCCTGGCAGGACATGGTGGATCACCCGGACGCGGAGTTGCCGCTTTCAGGGCTGGTCAGTGAGGACCTTCAGCCCAAGCCTGCGTTCAAACGCGCCATCGCTTTCCGAAGGGCGCTGGCGACCCGGACGCCGATCGAGACCACCGCGCCGATTCGTAACATAGGTGTGAAGCCGGGCGAGATCGGCGGCGATGCGGCATCGATGATGCCGGGGATTGATGCGGGTATCCGCGCGCCGAAGGAATCATGATGCGCCGGTGGCACCTGTGCGTTGAGTGCGGGTGGACTTGAGTTGCCGCCGCAGGGAGCAGCACATTGTGCCGATTCTGATCCGGGCCATGGCCGTGACAATGCTGGTGCTGACGCTGCTCTGCGCATTGGCGCGGCCGGCACCGCCCCGGGATGTGGCCGAGCCCACCGGCTATCGAATCGACATCAACGGGGCGGGGCCCGCCGAGCTTCGGTTGCTGCCCGGGATCGGACCGGTGACGGCTGGCCGGATTGTCGAAGCCCGGTCTGAAACGCCTTTTGAGCGGGCTGAGCAACTCGAGCGGGTGTACCGCATCGGACCTGTCACGGTGGAAAATGTGGCCCCCTACATCAAGACCGCTTCGCAGGCAGGTGGGACGGAGTGAGCGGGAAACGGGCCGGGGAAAAGCAGGGCAAACGCATGTAGACGCGAAACCGGGTGGCATGGTCAGCGGCTGTCCGCAGCCGATGGCCATGACGGCCTGTGACGGGGGGTTCGCCGCATGGCCATCAGCCGAAGACGGCTGCT
>PUNN01000471.1 GCA_003552605.1 Phycisphaeraceae bacterium | reverse complement strand
GGTTTCGGGCCGAGGGCCATCAGGCGCAGTCTCACCAGTGGTCTGCTGGCCGGGATCATCCGGTCCGGCGGCCGGCTTCTGCCGGGCGCGGTTCATGGCTTTATAAACGTCGCCCATCCTCGATCTCCTCGCCCGCGGGATGATGCCCCGATGCGCGCTTGCCTCGTTTCCTGCCACCCTGACCACCCCGGGAGCTTGCGGGGGGCTGGGCCGGCTCAGTCCCCGACGACTCCGCCTTCTGCGGCGCTGGGGACATCTCCTCTACTATATCGGCCAACTGGCCATCGAAGTTCGGCATCATCTGGCTGAGGGCGCGGCGGACGATGTGAGAATCGATCAGATGGGTGTCATTGGAATATCCGACAAGTAAAGCATTGTCACAGCAGAGGTTAACCAGGCGCGGCACCCCCTTGGTGTATTGGTAGATCATCTTCAGCGCTTCGCGTGAAAAATCCACGTTCGGCCGGCCATGGCTGGCCCGGACCAGCCGGAAGGCGATGTAGCGGGTCGTATCGTTGAACGACATCGGCTGAAGGTGACAATACATGCATATCCGCTGAATCAGCGGTGACAACCGCGCATGGCGCAGTGTATCCCGAAGCTCCGGCTGGCCGAGAATCAGAAGCTGGAGCAATTTCTCGGTGTCGCTTTCGAGATTGGTGAGCAGCCGCAACTCCTCGAACTCCTCGATCGACAGGCACTGTCCTTCGTCGATGACAATAACCACGTTACGGCCCACGCCGGCCTGGTGTTCGACGTAGCGGCGGATGTGGGCGACCACCGAGGCCTTATCCCGCTCGCGAAGTGCCTCTTCAACCCCCAACTCCTGGCAGATCAGGCGCAGCAGTTGCTCGGCACTGACACGGGTATTGTTGACCAGGGCCACGCGTGCATCGCTGCCAAGCCGGCGCACCAGTGTCCGGATCAGCGTCGTCTTGCCCGAGCCGATCTCGCCGGTCACCAGGGCGAAGCCGCGGCGGTTACGCACGGTGTATTCCAGCTTCGCCAGCGCCTCGCGGTGCTGCTCGGTCTCGAAGAAGAAACGCGGGTTCGGCGTGTTCTGAAACGGCGGCCCCGCCAGGTTGTAAAAGCTTTCGTACATAAACGCTTCGATGTCTCGTGGGATTGCGGCGGTTCGTCCGGAGGACCGGCGGGGAGTGCATGGCCGCCGGCGCGGGAAGGCGGTACGGTCAGACCACGTCGCGGATCAGTTGCTGAAGCTGCTGCAACGGGGCCATGTTCTCGTACTGCATGGGCCGTTCAAGGTTGAGATACATCATCAGCAGCGATATCAGCAGCACACCGATGATCGCGGCTCCGGCCGCCGGCATGAGGCCCCATGTCACCAACCGCCGGCGCCACTTCTGCCCGGTCGTGACGATCTCATCGACCACGCCAAGCACCGGCATCTTCAGATCGTCGGTGGCGTGCTCGGCATTGCGGAAGCAGCGGTTGGTCAACTCCGACCACAGCACCATGCCAGCGCCTACACCGAGTCCGAGCACCACCGCCATACCGAGGATCGAAACCATCGCCGGGCTGGACGGCCGGGACAGTTCCGTGGCCGGCTGCGTGAAGTCCAGTGAGACAGCCCGGCCGCTGACGGCCTGGGTCTGGGCCTGGCGGTTGGTCTGGGCCTGATCCTCCCAGTAGGAAAGCTGATCTTCGGCGGCGCGAAGCTCCCGTTCGATCCGAGCCATGCGCGTCCGGGTCTCGTAGAAGGTTCGGGCCTGTGCTTCGAGGCGCTGGCGCTGCTCTCGGGCCTGGTCAAGTGCGGATTCGTACGCCACCAGTTGTTCGCGCAGATCATCGCGCTTGGCCGCGCGCTCGTGCCAGAGCTGACTTGGGCGGGTGGTCGACCCGGTTTCCACCATGCGGGGGATATCATCGAGCGCACTGCGAGCGCGCTGGATGTCGCGTTCCATCTTCCGCAATTCGGGGTGGGCCGGCAGGTAGCCGGCTGAGCGCTTCTCCTGGTACTGGTCTTCCAGTGCCGCCACCCGCTGCTGCTGGCGCTCGTATTCGGGGTTCATCCCCTTTTCGGTGTGCTCCTCCATCGGCGGGTTGTTGTCCAGGAACGCCTGAATCGAACGAAGCTCCGCCCGGCCCATCTCGATATGCTCGCTCAGCGTGTCGATGCGTTGAGTGACGCGGCGAAGATCCTCGTCGAGTTCGACACCGCGCCGGGGCAACCCGCCCTGGCCCTGCCGCTCCTGCTCATCACGCTCACGTTGAAGCCGCTCGACCTCGCGCCGGAACTCGCTGACCTGCTCATCATAATAACGCTGGCTGATGACGAGGTTCTCGCTCATGCGCCGGCGCGTCTTGGTGATGTAGTTGGTCACGAGCTTGTTGACGAGCATCGGCGCGCGGGTGCGATCCGTGCTGTTAAAGGTGACCACGATCTGGTCGAGATCGTCGCCGCGGGTCTCGAACCGCATCGACAGCCGGTTGCGGATATCGTCAATAAGCTCTTCCTTGCGCCTCTGGCCTTCACTGGTCAACTGGCCGCCGACCATCGGCAACTGCCGATTGAGTTCGAGCTCGCGGTCGTTGATCAGTTCGATGACCGCCTGGCGCCCCATGAGCTGGTCACGCAGGATGCGGCGCTCGTAGGCGATGTTCTGTTCAATGGTCGGATTGCCCGTCTGGCGCAGGGCCGGATCGTTCTCGCGCTGAAAGTGAGCCTCGGCGGTATAAGTCGGCTCGATGCGCAGGCCCGCAAGCACCACCACCGTCATGGCGAAAAGGGCGGGGAAGAAGAACTTATACCGGTGCCGCCAGAGGATGGCGATCCATTCGCTCACGTTTTTCGGTTTTCGCCACGCCATGGGTCTGTAGCTCTCCTGGATCGGTCGGTGTGTTCCCACGCCGCTGGCTCAGCGGCGACGGCGAAGCTGCCGGTCGGGTCAGGGCATGCCTGCGCTGACCCTTGCCGGGGTCGAAACCGCACGGATCGCCGGGTCGACCGGTGAAATCAGATTCTGCACGAAGATACCCACCTGCGCAATGCGGTTGGTCGGGACGAAGATGATGTCCCCTTCTTCGAGCACCGCGTTGAAACGCAGGTCACCTTTCTCGGTCATGTCCCGGACGTTCACCGTCATGCGGGCGATCAACTCACCTTCCTCATTGGGTCGCAGCACGACCACCCGCTCCGGCCAGCTCGTGCGGGGCAGGCCGGCCGAGAGCACCGCATCGAGCACGGTGTCACGGCCGGTGTAAGGTCGCGGACCGGCCGATGTCTCACCATGCATGTAGAAGCGCTTCGAGGCGAAGTTGGTCACCTTCACCTGCACCTGCACATCCTCATAATACTGGAGGCTCTGTTCCTCGATCTCCGCCGCAAGCTGCGTCGGCGTCTTGCCCGCGGCGAAGACTTCTCCGAGTGGGTAGAGCGTGACATAGCCATCCGGACGCAACGTCGCACCGACGTTGTGCAGGTCCGGTGCCCCCGGGGCGATGATCTGGATGCCATCGGGCGGCTCAATGGTGTAGGGCTTGCCCCCGACCAGCGGCCGCGGTTCAGGGAGGAACACATCGTAGTCGGTGTAGAACGGCGGTGCGCTGCACGCCCATGCGGGCAGGACGAGGGCCATCAGCAGGGTGGCGATCAGTGTACGGTGCATCATGGTTCAGGCTCCGGCAGGGAGGCCACCAGCACAACCCCGCCCCATGGCGGTCACGTGCTGTCATTCAACCTCGGTCATCTGGCTCTCATACTGAATCGCTTTCCCGCGATTTGGCCGGGCACCGCACCGTCAGCCGCCGCGCCGGCCCGGCGCATGGCCCCATCCGGTGCTGCCCGAATCCAATCTTACCGCATCCGCGGTGCCCCGACCAGTGCCCCGTGACTTATCGGGCGCCGCGATCGCGGAATTTGCCCACGGTGGCCGCGAGAAGCCGTAGTTCCAGCCCCAGCGACATCCTCTCTATGTACTCAAGGTCGTAGGCCAGCTTACGGCGAACCGATTCGATGTCAGTATCATAGCCATTGCGAATCTGCGCCAGACCGGTCAATCCGGGCTTGACCGCGAGGCGTTGCTCGAAATCGGGGATATCCTGCGTCAGTGTGGCGAACAACTCCGGCCGTTCCGGCCGCGGTCCAACCAGGCTCATCTCGCCTCGGAGAATATTGAGAAGCTGTGGCAACTCATCGATGTGGCTGCGTCGCATCCACCGGCAGAGCGGGATGACCCTTGGATCATCATCCCCGGCCCACTGGGCACGGCCGGCCTTCTCGGCATCGGCGTACATTGTCCGAAGCTTGTAAATCTTGAAAAGACGGCCATTAAGGCCGACACGGACCTGTTCGTAGAGCACCGGTGCCGATGGGTCGGCAAGCTTGATCATCGCCGCGCAGACCGCCATGACGGGCAGGAACACGGCAAGCGCCATCGCGGCCCCGGCCACATCAAGGAGTTCCTTGAAGATCCGGAAGTGACGTCGGGCCAACTCCAGCAGCACCCCGCCGCTGCCGGCGCCGACCATCACCATTGTTATCGGTTCTGGCATGGCTTTCGCTCCCCTGTCGCCCCGTTGCCCATCGGGCTCACGTCCGCTGGCGAGAGGGCTTTCTCCATGAATGCGGCTCAAGCCGCGTCCCTGATCCTGTGACTCGCGTCATCCCCTTGCCCGCAAACCCTTTGGCCGGGATGACGCGCGTTACGCTAACTACCATCTTCGACTGGGCCTATGCGCCACACAGCAGCTTCATACCACCGACCCCAATTGAAGCTGTGGTGAGTTTTCCGCTCAGTCTCGCATCATGACTTGGAGGTGGTGCCTTCTCACCGAACTCCAGCCACTCACGACTCACTCAACAATACACATTATCGGCACGCTGTCAATGGTTCTGGCACCAAAAAAGGGCGTTCCGGGGATAAGAAAATTCCTAGTTCCCTGTCGAAGCCCCTCAGATGACGGCTGGATGTGAAGATGGGTAATTTTGGTGGGCCGGGAAAGCATCATCCCACCAATCCGCAACATGGAAATTGTCGCCAGTTATTGCCGGTTTCATGCCACCGCGAGAAGTGGTGGCGCGCCCGCCCCCTCAGGGAATCTCGCCCCCCGGCAGTACATCCTCCGGTGCTTCGGCGCCGCTGATGTGTTCGGGTTCGGGATGGATACGCACATCGTCCCCGACCCGCGGGATGGTGGCCACGGCCCACGGGTGCGTGATCACCTGAGCCGTCATCTGATCATCGTCCGGCTCGTTGATTGTGAACTGGACGTATAGCTTGTTATTCTCCAACTGGGCGCTGTGGATGCGCACCCAGTGGCCGGCAGTCTCCCGCTGGCCGAGGCTGACCACAATCGCCGTCTGGGTATCGAAGTCGATGTCCAGATCCTCGAGGACGTCCTGGCCCAGTGGCAGCAGGTCCATCGGGCGGCGGGCGATGAATATCCGGGTCCGATCCATCTCCCCATCCTGCCCCCCGGTCGACATCAACAGGGGCATGGGCACCGGCGCTTCGGGAGCACGCTCGCGCTCGCGACAACCGGCAAGGCCGGCGGCGATCGACAGGGCGGCGACAATCACGATCGACGCGGAACGGGACACGTGCATGGACAACTCCTGAGAAACAGCAAACT
Organism: Phycisphaeraceae bacterium; assembly: GCA_003552605.1. GTDB lineage: Bacteria > Planctomycetota > Phycisphaerae > Phycisphaerales > Phycisphaeraceae > B1Sed10-187. Next base: position 2,437 of record PUNN01000471.1, on the reverse strand, counting down.
GGAGCCACCCCGACTCCCATGGCCGGGGGCATCGCCCCATCATAACCTAAACGGCCACCTCCGAGCACCTGCCCGGTATCGCCTGGCGGTTGGCCGATGCACCCGGAGGTGCCGGCTGGCCGATCCCTGTCCCGGGGCTGTGCGGAGCGCATCAAGGGGGCCGGGCGATCAGGGGGGCGATTCGGTGCCCGGGGCCGGGGGTCAGGCCCGGCCGCGCCGAAACTGGCGGCCGAGATTCATGATCCGCTGCAACAGGGCGGGGTAGTCGAGGCCGATCGCCTCGGCCGATTCGGCGAAGTCCTCACCGTAGGAGATGTCGGGGTTGGGGTTGGCTTCGAGCAGGTAGAGCTGGCCGGTGGGGGTCAGCCGCAGGTCCAGCCGGGCGTAGCCGTTGAGATCGAGGGCCCGGTATACCCGCCGCGCCAGCCGCGGCAGCAGCCGCAGCACCTCCTCCGACAGGTGGCGGGCCCCGCGGGTGGTCACCCCGAGGCGCTTACGGTAGCTGTTGTCCCACTTGATCTTGCCGGTGGCGATGAACGGTGTGGTTTCAGGTTTGGTGCGGAAGACCAGTTCCCAGGGCGGGAACACCATCAGCCGCTGGTTGCCGAGCACGCCGACGTAGAGCTCGCGGCCGTCGATGAACTGCTCGGCGATGGCATCGGTGCCGATCTGCTCGTGAATGAATTCGACGCGCTCCTTGAGTTTCTGGTCATCCTGCACGAGCGAGGCATGGGCAATGCCAACCGAGCCTTCGAGGGTGAGACTCTTGACGATCAGGGGAAAGTCGAGGTGCTTCGGCCGCCGGGCCTTGCGGCGTCGGGGAAACACGGCGAATGCGGGCACGGGGATGCGATGATAGGCGCATATCTTCTTCGACAGCGCCTTGTCGTGGGCGAGCGTCAGCCCGCGCGGATTGCAGCCGGTGTAGGGCTGACGCAGCAACTCGAGGTAGCTGACCACGTGCTGATCGAACAGCGGCTCACCGTGGAACTCCTCGAGCATGTTGAAGATGACATGTGGCTTGAACTCATTGATGGTGTCACGGATGATGCCGAGGTCGCTGTAGACGCCGAGTTGCTTCGGCTCATGGCCCATGTTGTACAGCGTGGCCATCACATCATATTCGCTCTTACAGAGCATGAACTGCTCAGGCGGCAGGTCATCAGGCGAATCGGGCGGAACCAGGCTCTGGTGCATGAGCACCAGGACGCGCATCTTTCTCATAGCGGAATCCAGTGCTGGCGGCTGTGAACGAAGTTCATCGTCGCCACGGTCACCATCATCATAGCATCGTGCCGCGTCTGGCTGGTTGGCTGCGCCAGTCGGAGCTTCAGCTCCGCGCACCGGTCGATCATGTCGCGGATCAACTGATCGATGGTGTAGGCGTGCACGCCGGTAAAGGCCGCGACCTTCTCTCGGATTTCGGGGCGGCTGCGCCGAAGGAACTGTGCCGCCGATGGCCGGCGGGCGTAGCGGGGCTCATCGCTGAAAAGCCGGCGCAGGTCACGGTCGTAGAAGTCGGGCCATTCTTCAATGTAGCGCCGGCGTTTTTCCTGGTAATGGTCGCGGAGCGTCTGGCGGATGCGGCGAAGCGGTTCCACGCGCCGCCGCGACTGGACCACCGGTCGCTGGCCGGCGATGCGCTTCATCAGCTCATCCACCGCCTCGAGCTTTCGCATCGCCGGCCAGCCCTGGTAGACCTGCCGCCAGCGCGAGCGGGGATTGAGCCAGACCGCGAACGTCTCGGCGAAGTCTTCGGCCGGATGGGACTGGGCATACCAGCCGCGAAGATGCAGCACGTAATGCCGGCTGGCCGGACGCGGCTGGTAGTAGTCCGGGTACGGCTCGCGGAACGAGCCGAAGGTCTCGCGCCATAGTTTCTTGAAGTGCAGCCGGTAGGCGGTATCGACCGCGTGCCCGGCCTCGTGACGGAGGATCTTCATGCATTCATCGCGCTTGCCCCCCTCCACCTGGAGCATCATCTTCTTTTCCAGTTGCATCAGCCGCGGGTGTGCAAGGTAGAAAGGCACGGCGATCCCCGGCACCCCGTCAGCGGCGAACCATTCGCTGCTGAGCCACACATTCGGCCGGAAGCGCACATCCCGGTCGGCGAGTTCCTGGTAGAGCTTCTCCACCAGTTCCACCAGCGGCGTCTGATCGAGTTGAATGCCCAGGTCACACAGCCGAAGGTTCAGTAGTTCCTCGGTACCGTAGTCGGCCCAGAAGGGCTTGCGATGGGACCTGCCGCTCGCCGGCCGCCTCTTGCGGGCGGTGGCGCGGGCCGGGGTCTCAGCGGGCTGTTGGCGCGGGCAGGCCATGGCGCTCCATGCGTTGTGGATCAGGCACATGTTCAACGCAATGCCAGTTTCTTCGTCCTGATCGGGGGTTTTAGCCGAATCCATCGCAACAGGCGAGCCCCCCCAACGCTCCCAGCGGG
>PUNN01000176.1 GCA_003552605.1 Phycisphaeraceae bacterium | reverse complement strand
CGTTGTTAAGCCGCCAGATGCGGCCCTCGTTTCGGAAGTGTGTCCTGGAAACGGCCACCCGCTGGACGTGGTGGCAGTCGATCTTGTGCGTTCCCAGCCACACGACATCATCTTTCCGCCGCGAATCAAGCACATCGTGCTCGGTCATCACGTATTGCCCGATCATCCGCCGCGCTTCACGCACGTAGAGTTGATAGGGCCAGTGGCCGTTGTCTGCAAACTCATCCGCCGGCAGGCCGTATTGCTGCGCCTCGGCCTGGAGGGCGGCGGGCACGGCCTTGTCGTGGGCAAGGAAATAGAGCAGACCCTGATTGTGCTCGCGGTGGTCGGCCACGATCTCGGCGCGGCGGGCCTCATCGGCATCGGGATAGTCAAACTGGCCGCCGAAGTGCCCGAGTGAGATGATTGCCGACTGCTTGTTGTTCAGCTCCCACTTCTCACCCGGGTGCGGCACGGTTCGCCCGTCATCCTCGACGGTGTAGCGGCCGCTGGGGAAGGGGTATACATCGATCAACTGGCGGAACTGCGTGTCCGGCCGCTGTGCGAGATATTCGCGCAGTACCGCAAACCGTTCCGGGTCATAGCCGGGTGGTTTTTCGATCGGGATGCGGTCGGCCGCCGTGCTGACGTTGATCCGGAAGTGGTAATTCATCACCTTGTAATCGCCCTTGCCGATATCGATTTCATCCATCGGCGTGAAAAAGGGGCGCAATTTCCCATCCGGAGTGTAAGGCCGCCCGGGGATCGGCTCATCAATGACGACCTTGCCCCCGTAAGCCGCCACGTCGCCGGGATCATCGATGAAGCGCTGACCGGCGAGCGCTTCACCATGCGCCTCCCGGCCTTCGCGTCCCCATGTATAGCTGATGCCGGCCCGCGCCATCAGATCGCCTTCATAGCTCGCATCGATAAAGTAGCGGGCGGAAAACTCACGCCCATCACTGCTGGTAACGCGGCGGATGCGCCGCTCTTGGACCACCACGGTGTGAATCCGGGTTTCGAAGCATACGGTGACGTCCGCTTCTTCGAGCATGGCCTCGAAGGTCGCTTCGGCGACCTTGGATTCCCAGCGGAAAAGCGGCGATTCGAGGCCGTAATGGCGGCCAAGGCGCCGGTAGAACTCGAGCATGATGCCGCCGAAGGACTCATTGCCCATGTTCTCGCGCTCGGCGGTGTTGAGGCCGCTGGCATTGAGCCCGCCCACGTGACGGGTGGGCTCGAGGATGGTGACGGAAAGCCCCTGCCGGGCGGCGCTCACCGCGGCGATCACCCCCGCCGGTGTGGCAGCGTAGATGAGCAGGTCGGTGGTAGGGTCACGGGGTTCAGTCATGAATGGTTCCATCCTGCAAGTGGGGGGAGTCAGGTTCAAGTACGTTGGTGGTCAGTATATTGGTCGGCGCAGGCGGACCGGCACTGACCGCAGTCGCCCCTGCCATCACGATGACAGGCCGCCTCCGCCGTTCTCTCGCAGCCATCGCAGGGCTTGCTCGCGATTTGTCACCCTGTTTTCGAGCTGCTCATCGTACACCGCATCGAGCAATTCCTTGAACCGCGGGCCCGGATCAAGGCCCATTTTAATCAGGTCGGTGCCATCAACGAATGGGGGCGGCGCCACGCCCTCGGCCAGCAGCGGCGCCGCCTCGGTGTCGATGGTGGGGGCGAGTAGGTCGATGGCCGTCACCCACCGAAGGCCATCGAGCAGGGCCCGGGCATTGGTGTAACCGGCATCAGCAAGCAGGCGCTTGCGCCGGGCGATGGACAACGCCGGCCAGTGCAGCAGCCGCACCATCAATGCACCGCTGCGGAACATCATCTCGGTATCCTCGTTGGTCAGGCACAAGGCCCGGCGCCAGCGCTTGCGGGCTGTTTCCATCGCCTCGCGGAGCGGGGCTTCGGCGGCGGCGCGCCATGTGGTGAGATCAGCATCCGGTGACATGTCCGGCGGGTGGGGGGTTAACGGTCCTGAGCCAGCGGTGGGCGGGGTGAGTCCTGCATGTCGGTCGATGGCCCACGCGAGCAGCTTCACGGGGAAGCGGGCATCCGGGGCGATGCGCTCGAGCATCGCCAGAGGCACATCCCGCCTCGGTTCGGTGAATACGGGCGCATCGAGGCCGAGGGCCTGCACCTTCGCCGCCGCGGCGGGGGCGCTTGGCCGCTCGAGCATCCAGCGCAGTTCCTGACCGATGCGCTCGCGGCTGATGCGGTCAAGCAGGGGGGCGAAGTCGCGGATCGCCCGCTCCGTGGTCGCTTCGAGGCGGAAGTTGAACCGCGCGGCGAACCGGACGGCCCGCAGCAGGCGAAGGTAGTCTTCAGCGAATCGGCTGTGCGGGTCGCCGATGGCGCGGATGAGCCCGTCTTCGAGGTCGGCCCGACCGCCCACGTGGTCGATGATCCGCTCGCCCGGGGCCTCTGCGAGCGGGTCTTCGAACAACCCGTTGATGGTGAAATCACGACGTTGAGCATCGGCGGCCATGTCGGCGAACTCGACCTCACTCGGCCGCCGGCCGTCGAGATAGGCCCCCTCCCGGCGGAAGGTCGCCACCTCGATCCACACGCCGCGGCTTCGCACGAGCACCACGCCGAAGCCCTCGCCCACGAGGCGCGATCGCCGGAAACACCTCTGCACCTGCTCGGGCCGGGCGTCGGTGGCCACATCCACATCCTTGGGCTCGAGGCCGAGCAGGCGGTCACGCACGCACCCACCGGCAAGCACGGCCACATGCCCCCGCGCTCGGAGTTCGCGGATGATGTCAACAGCGGCCTCAAGCGCCAGGTCCGGCGTGGTGGGAGCATCTGCCGGGGGGGCGGGGTCAGGGGGGTTGGCGGAGTCGCCGCAGCTCATCGGGGCGAGTATAGCCGGTCGGGCATCGTGGCCATCGGGTGTGGGGGCGTCATCGAGCCGGGCAGGGTGCATGACACGCGCCGCGTAACGCCTTTTGCCCCCTCTCCCCTTGGCAGAGGGCTGGGGTGAGGGGAAACGCGCGGGGCCCGTCCGAACCAGCCCTCACCCCGGCCCCTCTCCCAAGGGGAGCGGGGAGTGAGGGCCCAGGCGACCAGCCGCGATACGTGTCATGCACCCAGCCGGGCATCGTGGCCAGATATCGGTCCGGGGCGGCTGTTTACGTTTCCTCGTCCGGATCAGGCCGCGGGCCGGACCCTTCCCGAACCTTCACGACGACGATCGTGGTGTCATCGGCCGCGCGGTTTAGCCCGATGTAGCGCCGCATCTCCCACAGCACGTGGTTGAGGATGTCATTGGCCGGCCGGTCGGCCACGGCCTTGAATGTCTCGACCACACGCTGTCGGCTGTAACGGTCTCCCTCGAAGTTGGTGGCATCGCACAGGCCATCTGTAAACGTCAGCAGGCAGTCACCGGGAAGCAGGTCGATGACGCTCCGCTGATAGCTCTGATGCCGATCCACCCCCACGATCATCCCGCCACAACTGAGCGATTCCACCTGCCCATCGCGCAGCAGCAGGGCCGGTTCGTGCCCGGCATTGCAGTAGGTCAGTCGCAGTCGTTGCGGGTCGAGCACACCGTACCAGAGCGTGGCGAACTCACCGTCGAGTGTGTCGCGGGTCAGCGCGACGTTCACCCGCTGGATGATCTCATCGAGGTCATAGACATCCTGGGCATAGGCCCGCAGACTGGCGCGGACCATGGCCATCAGCAGGCTCGCGGCGATGCCCTTGCCCACCACATCCCCCACGGCGATGCCGAGGTGACCATCGAGGCGGATGAAGTCATAGAAATCGCCGCCGAGCTCGAAGCAGGGCACGTACCGCGCGGCGATCTCGAACGGGTCGATCCGCGGCGGCTTGCTCGGCAGCATCCGCTGCTGCACCTGTGCTGCGATCTGGAGCTGGCGCTGCACATCCTCGTTCTCGCGCCGCTTGGCCTCGAGCTGGGCGTTTTCGATCGCCGCGGCGAGAAGCTGCGCCATCGCCCGCACGAGATTGATCTCGAACGGGCTGAAAGCGCGGCGATAATCGGTGAAAAGCTGGATCACCCCGATGGGCTGGTCCTGGTAGACCATCCCCGCAAACAGGGCCGAAACCAGCCCTTCCTGCTTCGCCGCCTCGCGGTACTTGACGCGCGGATCGTTCTGCATGTCCGCGACATACACCACCTGCCCGCGCATCGCCGCGCTGAAAAGCTCGCTTTCACTGAGCGTTAACGGCCCGCGGGCGAGATAGGCCTCCGAGAGGTTGTGCCCCGCATAGACCAGCATTTCATCGGTGTCGGGGTTGTACAGGCGGATGGCCGAGCTTCGCACCCCGAGCACATCAGCGGCTGAGCGCGCGGCGGTGTCGAGGATCTGCTGCACATCCCGGTGGGCTGCGAGCACGGTGCTGAGCTTGTACAGCGCGCTCAGCTCTTCCACCCGCTGGCGGAGCTGGAACTCCTGATAGCACAGCCGCGCGAGGTTGTTGGCCAGCACGTCCAGAAACTGCACACCCGCCGCCCTGTTGAACCCCCAGCACTGACTCGCGGCCTCTACGATCTCGTCGATCTGGGCCTCCGTCAGCGGCAGGTGGGCGATCTTCTGGCGGAACTGGGCCACCTTCGCCGGCGAGGCGGGCACACCCGAAGGCTGGTGGCTTTCAATCCGGATCGAGCCAAGCCGGTGGCCCTCGACGACGATAGGGGCCGTGAGCGGCTCGCCACCATCGGACATCTGCTCATCGCCGTCGATCAGCCAGTCGAGGGTGAGGTCGGAGAGCGTACGCTGCTCGAATTCGGTCGGCTCTGTAATCGGCTCGCCCGAACCGTCGACGATTTCGGTCTTGAGCCGGGTCAGCGCGGCGAAGCCATCCTGGATTTCCTGAAGTGACTGGGGGCTGATGATGTCGGTCAGTTGCACATCGGTCGGCAACTCAACCCCGCCGCCTGACTTGCCGCTCTTGTCGGAACGGTGCTCGGGCGCGGCCGGATTGGACCCGGCAGGGGGGTTGCTTTGGGCGGTGGTGAATTCGGGCACGGTCCATCTCTCGAACCGGATCCTGCCGGGCCGGTGCGGCCCGGTCGGGGTGTTATCGGTCACAGCCGGTATCCGGCTCCATCAAGCTTAGCAGCCGCGGCGGACGGGGGCGTGAAAACTTCGTGGCCGGCCAGCCTACCAGACCGCGGTGAGCATTGTTGCAGCCATAATCACGGTAAAGTTTCAGGTATCTTGCTCCATATGAGCTGAAAAACGGATCGACCAGGCTGCGCACCTGCGGGACCGCGCAGGCAGCCACACGGACTGCTCACAGCCGCATCAGGGCGCAGCCGATGCGGGCCGCGGCGGAAAGGGTGGTGAACTCACCCGCGAAGGCGGTGCCGGGATCCCGCCGGGCGACGCCGCGGCTCCAGAGTCGCAGGCCCTCGGCCATTCGTCCCGCTGTGGTGCGGTAGAACCATGTGGGCACGGCCCGGTGCCCCCGGTGGATGCGGGTGCTCAGCCAAGCCTGGCGAAGGGCGAAGCGGCGGAGGTACCCGCGCGTCAGCCGCTCGCTGGGCACGGGGTGGTGGACCACGGCGTCGGCCACGTACCAGCCGGGGCCGCCCGCGGCGGCGATGGCCTTGACCATCAGGCTGTCTTCCATGCCCATCCGGTGGTCGCCGCGGTGGCCCACGGTGGTGTCGAAGTAGCCGGCGGCAGCGATGGCATCCGTGCGGAGGGCCAGATTCGCCGTGTAAAAGGGAGGGTCGCGTTCGGGGTCCCAAGGCCGCGAGCCGCGGCCGCGATCATACTGGACGATGGCATCGGCGAGGGTGGGGCACAGCGCGGGGTTGAACCATGCCGGCGGCGGTTGCTCCCATACCGGCTCAACCCGGCCGCCCCAGAAGGCGCATTCGGGATGGTCAATGGCCGCCTGCCACATCCGCACCAGCCAGTCCGGGTCGAAAGTCACATCGTCATCGGTGAAGAGGATGATGGGCGCTGCGGCCTCACGCGTGGCGCGGTTGCGGGCCCAGCTTGCCCCGAGCCGGGATTCGGACAGGTAACACAGGGGAAGCCGGTCGGTGAACGAGTGGGCCAGCGCTTCAATCCGCGGATCGCAGGCGTTGTCCACCACCAGCAGTTGCCAGTCGATACCCGGCCGCCTGCAAGCGGCGAGGGAGGCCAGGGTGCTTTGCAGCAACTCGTAGCGTCGGTAGGTGCAGATCGCAACGGTGAGCTGTGCCATGGGCATCATGATCCAGGGGCGCATCGCGGCCCGCTCTCACCGGCTTGCCTGCCACGAAAGCAGCGAGGGGGGCGGTGGGCAGTGCTGAGCGGCCGGGTCAATCCAACTCGCGCTCGACCTTCCAGCCGAAGCCGCGCCTGTTGTCGATCCATCGCATCCAGTGCGGGGTCAGTTCGTAGAACTGTTGACTCTCGATGGTCCGTCGCATGGGGTAGGTTTGGGCGAAGGCGAATTTCTCGACATACAACTCCCACACGCGGTTCATTGCCGTCTCATCGTGTACCGGCCGGCAGACACCGTGAATCTGAACGCCACGGATATGGTCCGGCTGATCGTTGCGGGCGTAGATGGTTGCGGCGACGGGGGCGCCATCGCCGACGTGGCGGCTGTGGGCCGATTCCGAACTCGATACGAAGTAGAGCTTCAGCGATTCATCGTGGACATACTGCACGTTCGCTGCGTGCGGCCTGCCATCAGGGCCGACCGTGGCCAGCGAGGCGGTGCGGCAGTCGGCGAGAAACTCCGGGATCTCACGGTTGAAATCGAAATCTTCCATACCCTTCTGCCTGCCTTTCAACTCACCGCCAGCTTCATCCGGCTGATTCGCCGGAGGGCTTCTTCCACGTTGTCCCGGCTGTTGAAGGCGCTGAGGCGGAAGTAGCCTTCGCCCGAACGGCCGAACCCACTGCCCGGTGTGCCGACGATGTGGGCCTCGTTGAGCAGCCGGTCGAAGAAGTCCCAGCTTCCTTCACCTTCCGGTGCCCGAATCCATACGTAGGGGGCGTTGACGCCGCCGTAGACCTCCAGCCCCTGTTCCTTGAGCGCTTCGCGGATGAGGCGGGCGTTTTCGAGGTAGAAGCGGATCAGCCCGGCGATCTGCTGTCGCCCCTCATCGGTATAGACCGCCTCGGCGCCGCGCTGCACGATGTAGCTTGCCCCGTTGAACTTCGTGCTCTGCCTTCGCAGCCACAGCCGATGCAGGTCGATCCGGGTGCCATCGGGGGTGGCCCCCATCAGGTCGCGAGGGACGATGGTGAAGGCGCAGCGCGTTCCAGTAAAGCCGGCGTTCTTGCTGAAGGACCGGAACTCGATGGCCACCTCCCGCGCGCCCTCGATCTCGTAGATCGAGTGCGGGACATGTGGATCGGTGATGAATGCTTCGTAGGCGGCGTCGAACAGCAGCAGCGTGTTATGCCGGCGGGCATGCTCGACCCACTGCTTGAGCGTCTCGCGCGTGGCCACCGAGCCGGTGGGGTTGTTGGGGAAACACAGATAAGCCACGTCCACCGGCCCATCCGGCAACGGCGCCACGAACCCGTTTTCCCGGCTCGCCCGCAGATACACCAGCCCTTCGTACTCGCCGTTCTCATCGGGATGACCGGTGTTGCCGGCCATGACGTTGGTATCGACATAGACCGGGTAAACCGGGTCCTGCACCGCAATGACGTTGCCCCGGCCACTGCTGTCGCTGCTGGCGGTGAGAATGTCGAGGATGTTGCCGGTATCACACTTGCTGCCGTCGGAGATGAAGACCTCATCGGCCTCGATCGCGCAGCCGCGGGCTGCGTAATCGTGCTCGGCAATCTTCTCACGCAGCCATGGATAGCCCTGTTCCGGCCCATAGCCCTTGAACGTCTCGCGATGACCCTGCTCGGCGAGGGCCTTCTGCATCGCCTCGACACACGCCGCCGGCATCGGCTCGGTGACATCGCCGATGCCCATGCGGATGAGGGCGGCATCGGGGTTTGCTTCGCTGAACTGTGTGATGCGCCGGCTGATCTCGGGGAAAAGGTAGCCGGCCTGAAGCTTGAGGTAATGGTGGTTGATGTTGGCCATGACAGCCCCTGGTGTTGCGTGTGGGTCTGGAAGCAGTGCGTTACTGCTCGGTGAGGAACTTCTCGGCGAAGCGTCGGGCGGTGT